>JAVKFU010000014.1 GCA_040223695.1 Deltaproteobacteria bacterium | reverse complement strand
GCCGGGGAGAAGGGAAATGATGAGAGTACGCTGTATGTATTCGGCGTCAGGATTTAACGGAAGATTAAAGGGGCCGGGAGCCAAAACAGAATAAGGCTCCCTCCCCATTCCCTGAAATAAAACTGAAAGGAGAAAAAAATGTCACAGCAAACAGCAGCGAATAACACACAGGATACTGTTTTAAACGGGGTAAATGTAACAAAGCTCGGAGATACAATCAGCGTAATTAAGGAAAACGCCGGGGTAGCAAAGTTTCAGTACCGCGCTACTAACAGGTGGATCAGCGGCGCACATAGCAGAACGACAGTAAAGGATTTCTACGGGGCGTGTCAGGAGGATACTTCGAGGAAGGAGGCTTTTGTGGTGGATAATGATGTGCCGAGAGTGCTTCTCGGGGAAGACAAGGGAGCTAATCCTTTGGAGTATGTTCTCAATGCACTTCTGGCCTGCATGACAATTACGATGGTTTACAAGGCTGCCGCTAACGGGATTAAGCTCGATGAGGTCGAGTCCAGAATAGAGGGTGATATTGACCTCAGGGGTATCCTCGAGCTTGCCGATGACGTAAGGAACGGGTTTCAGGATATAAGGATTACATTCAAAGTAAAAACAGACGCATCTCCCGAACAGCTTGAATTGTTGGAAAGGCTTTGCAAAACATCGCCCGTGCTCGATGTCGTTGCAAACCCGGTACCGGTCACCGTAAATCTTGAAGAATAATGAAAGCATACACAGGGTAGTGGTATACCGCTCCCCTCCTATCAAACAAATGAGGCGGAAAAATGAAAGAGATTAATAATGATGCGAAAATGAAGGCCAGGGATACTTATAATTCGGCTGCCGACCACTTCGATGACCTGCCGCTTGCGTTTTGGAACAGGTACGGAAGGAAAACGGTCGAGAGGCTGTCACTCGCTCGGGGCGCGGAGGTTCTGGATGTAGCTTGCGGGACCGGGGCATCTGCTATACCAGCGGCTGAGATCGTAGGCGCTAATGGCAAAGTCACTGGAATAGATCTTGCGGAAAACCTCCTTGAGCTTGTCCGCAGCAAGGCTCGTGAGAAGAACCTTTCAAATATTAATTTCTTAAACGCCGATATGGAGAGTTCTGGGTTTCCCGACGGGAGCTTTGACGCAGTCATTTGCGTATTCGGAATATTCTTCGTCCCTGACATGGAAAAGCAGATCGGGGAATTATGGCGTATTGTGAAACCGGGAGGGAAGCTCGCGATTACCACCTGGGGGACGGGATTTTTCGCCCCCGCATACGATTACTGGAAGCAGGTGGTCAAAAAAGAGCGTCCGGAGCTATATACAGCCTATAACCCGTGGGACCGGATTACGGACACGGATTCGGTACGGAAATTAATGGAAGACGGAGGGGCGTCATATATAGAAGTCACTTCGGAGGATGGGCAACAGTCCTTGCGAAATCCGGAGGATTGGTGGATAATAGCACTTGGCTCGGGTTTAAGATGGACGATAGATCAATTGAGCGAGGATGAGGCGCGAAGGGTGAGGAAAGCTAACATCAAGTGGCTAACCGAGAATAATATAAATGCAGTAGGAACGAATGTGATATATGCCGTAGCCAAGAAAGACGAGACACAAAAACCTCGTAGAGATTAATTTCTGGAGAAAAATGGATGGAGATAATATCCTGGATAATATTCGGTCTTGTGGCAGGCGCTGTGGCGAAATTTCTGATGCCTGGAAGGGATCCCGGCGGTTTTATAGGCACAATCATTATCGGCATAGTCGGGGCTTTCGTAGGCGGTTTAATAGCGAAAATGTTTTCCGCCGGGCAGGAAATCAGCCCGGGTTTCGATCTTAAAAGCTTCGTATTTGCTGTAATAGGCTCCATAGTCTTGCTGATTATTTACCGGGTGGTAAAGGGAAAGGAATAGAGGGACTAGCGATGAAGGAAAGTCGATACCCCACCCTGACCCTCCCCCTCGCAGGGGGAGGGGAATGAAAAAGGCTCAGGACGGAGGGGGGTTTTGATTGATCAGCTATTGTCACCCATCACCCTGATCATGTTTTGTTTAGGCAGCATTGAACCCGAAGTTAATTGTAGCTTCGTTGTGGATTCGATCGGTTCTTACGCTCGCTCAAAGCAGTGGCAGAAATGGCTACAAAAACAATATTATCTTCTTCTTTTCCTTTCCTGAAATAAATTCAGAACAGGGATGAAAAGAAGAAAAAATCATCCGACTGTACAGAATATGGCTAAAAATATCTTATTTCGGCTAAATCTGAAATAAGCCCGCCCTAAGCCGGATTCAGGGTGCAGCACGAGAATGTTATAATGGATTTTCCTGTTTTAGTTGTTGTACTAAGAAACCAGGTCTAAATAGCTTCTTAGCATTTAGTCGAGTTGCCCCGATTGCCCGCTTGCTTGCAATTGTTGTTCAAAATGACAAGATATTAACGAGACTGCTGTGGTTGCTCCGCAACAAGCAATGACGAGAATAGAGCGCTAAATTATGCCGAAACTAGACAAAGTAGTCGCCTTTCTTGATGAATTTCTTAAGACCGATGACGTGAAGGATTCCTCCTGGAACGGCCTTCAGTTTGAGGGGAATGATGAGGTGAAGAGGGTAGCGTTTGCGGTGGACGCCGGGGTGGAATCGTTCGAGAAAGCGGCCGCGGAGAATGCGGATTTGCTTGTTGTGCATCACGGGCAGTTCTGGGAGTTTCGTAACCCATCGATTGTGGGGTGGACAAGGAAGAGAATCGGTGTCCTCTTCGAGAACGACATGTCGCTATACTGCAGCCATAATCCTCTCGACAGGCACAGGGAAGTAGGGCACAACGCGCAGCTTCTTAAGCTTCTGGGAGCAAAAATAACAGGCGAGTTTTTTCATTATCACGGAAAGAACATAGGCTGGATAGGCGAGAGGAAAAAGGCCGCATCGATCGGTGAGATCGAAAAAAAGCTAAACGCCGACCTCAACACGAATTGCACCGTCCTACCATTCGGGCGGGAAAAGATAAAGACGATCGCCGTATGCAGCGGAGGGGGTAGTTACAGCGGGTTCTACGAAGCGATGGATGCGGGCGTGGATCTGTACCTGACCGGGGACGCTGTGGAGGTCTATTACACGGCAGCGGACGCCGGGATGAACGTTATATTCGCGGGACACCACGCGACTGAGACTATCGGTCTCAAAGCCCTTGCGGAGGTAGTTCGAAAGAGACTCAAAGTCGAAACGGTTTTCATAGATTTGCCGACAGGTTTGTAAACCCGCGCCGGTATGTTTACTTCACCTCCAATACCCCTTCAAAATTGACAAAACTGATACGAAGTCTTAGAATATTTTAGATTTGAGGAGGCGTAAGAGATGGGCAGCGATAACATGGTAAAGATATTCGATACGACTCTAAGGGACGGTGAGCAGGCTCCGGGCTGCGGAATGACGGCAGAGGAGAAGCTCAGGGTTGCGCACCAGCTGGAGAAACTGGGGGTCGATGTCATCGAAGCCGGCTTTCCCATTTCATCCGAGGGAGATTTCCAGTCGGTGAAGGTTATCGCGGAGAAAATACGCGGTTGTGAAATCGCGGGTCTCTGCAGGGCTAATTACAACGATATAGACAGGGGTTGGGAAGCGGTAAAAGATGCCGAATCCCCGAGGATTCACACCTTTATTGCTACCTCCGACATACATTTAAAACATAAGCTCAGAAAATCCAGGGACGAAGTTCTTGAAATCATAAGCGGCGCTGTTAAACACGCCCGCCAGTACACGGATAACGTCGAATTTTCCTGCGAGGACGCAACCCGTACAGAGCTCGATTACCTGTGTAAAGCTGTGGATATTGCCGTAAGGGCAGGCGCTACGACGATTAATATCCCCGACACCGTTGGATATACTGTGCCCGAGGAATTCGCCTATATAATAAGGACACTCAATGAAAAGGTTTCAGGCCTCGATAATATTGTGCTCAGTGTGCATTGCCATAACGACCTCGGGCTTGCGGTAGCGAACTCTATTGCGGCGATTAGAGAGGGGGCGCGGCAGGTAGAGTGCACCATAAACGGCCTTGGGGAGAGAGCCGGAAACGCTTCGCTTGAAGAGATTGTAATGGGTCTCAAGGTCAGGAACGACAAAAATCCCTACGTTACAAGAATAAATACCGAACACTTATATCCGACGAGCAGGATTGTCTCTCAGGTAACCGGAGTGAACGTTCAGCCCAACAAGGCGATAGTCGGCGCAAACGCCTTCGCTCATGAGGCGGGGATACATCAGGACGGCGTGCTTAAGGAAAGAATCACCTATGAGATAATGGACCCCGAAGAAGTGGGTATTCCGTCTAACAAGCTTATTCTCGGAAAGCACTCGGGGAGGCATGCCTTTAAGGACCGCCTTGAGGATTACGGATATTTTCTCGACGACGTGGGATTCGAGAACGCGTTTAAGAAATTTAAAGACCTGGCCGATAAGAAAAAATACGTATTCGATGAGGATATAGAAGCCCTGATAAGCGAGGAGTTTGTACGCTCGTCTGATTTTTACAAGCTGATATCGGCTAACTATTCGGGCGGCTCGGACATGCAGCCGGTTGCTACCGTCAAGCTCCTTATAGACGGCAAGGAAGTCACGGTTTCGGAAAGCGGGGACGGCCCTGTGGATGCGGCGTATCAAGCCGTTTCTAAAGCCACCGGATTGAAGCCTGCTCTCGAACACTACGTAGTCGCGTCTATCACCGAAGGGATCGACGCCCAGGGTGAGGTTACCGTAAGGGTAGAAGACGAGGGGGTAATCACACAGGGCCAGGGCGCCAACACAGATATTGTGGTTGCGAGCGTAAAGGCTTATATAAACGCCTTAAACAAGCTCCGCTGGCGGAAGGAGCATCCCAAGCGTGTAATCTCGCAGGGGATGTAAGCGCTACAAATTCCCTTTAATCCCGATACCTGTATCTAAAGTTCCGGACCTGCTATATAATTACAGGAAAATATGGCTTTCCCCACTAAAACGATAGAAAACTTCGTAAAGGCCGGGTATCCCGTCATTTATCTCGTATCCTGGGAAGAGGAACGGGTTGAGAATACAGTCCGGTCCATCGGGAAGAACCTCTACGGCGAATCCGGGAATTTCTCCGTCTGGTCGTGTGCCGACGGCTCTATGGACGGCCAGAGCGTTAACGGGACGAAAAACCTTATGGACGCTCTAAATAGCGTGATGAGCGATCAGGGTAAGGGCTTTTACATTTTCAAGGACGTTGGTTATTTCCTGGATGATCCGAGGCTCGTAAGGAAACTGAAGGACGCTTATCAGAAATTAAGAAAGTCTTCCAGGACAATTTTTCTCCTGTCCAGTTCGTTTTCCCTTCCGGGAGAGCTTGAAAAGGAAGCCGCCGTTATCGATATTGATCTGCCCGACCGTCAGGAGACGGGCAAGATTTTCGATTTCGTTATTAAATCATATACGCCTGAGAGCGTGCAGAATTCTGTCGAGCCTGAATTCAGGGAGGCAGCCATAAACGCCCTTCAGGGATTGGGCGCTCTTGAGATGGAGCTTGCGCTCAGGAGGACTCTTGTCGGAAGGGGCGCATTGGACGGGGACGCTGTGGACGCGCTCCTTGAGGAAAAGGCACAGCTTGTGAGAAAGTCGGGAACGCTCGATTTCGTAAGGAGCCGTGTAGATATAGATAAAGTAGGGGGACTCGAGAATATAAAAGACTGGCTCAATACAAGGCACCTTGCGTTCTCCAGCCAGGCGAAGGAGTACGGGCTCGATACACCCAAGGGCGTGTTGCTGATGGGGATAAGCGGATGCGGCAAGAGTCTTTGCGCAAAGGCGATCGCCACGGCGTGGAACCTTCCGCTCTTGAGACTCGACCTGAATCAGGTTTATTCCGAGACGTACGGAAGCCCGGAAGAGGCGTTTAGAAGGGCTATAAAAACGGTAGAGGCAGCCGCGCCGTGCGTACTCTGGATAGACGAGATAGAGGCCGGTATAACGAGGAGCGGTGAGAAGTCCGGCGACAGCCCCACTTCGAGGATATTCGGGTACTTCCTTACATGGATGCAGGAAAAGAACTACCCGGTTTTCGTTACGGCCACGGCGAACCAGATAGACCTGCTGCCGCCCGAGATACTGCGTAAGGGACGTTTCGACGAGATATTTTTCGTCACGCTTCCAAAACAAAAGGAGAGGAGGGAGATCTTCAGGATACACCTTCAGAACCGGGGCAAGGAGCCCGATAACTTCGACCTGGATTCACTGGCCAAGAACACCGAAGGCCTGAGCGGAGCGGAGATAGAGCAGGCTGTCATTTCCGCGCTCTTTGAATCGTTCTCAAAGGAAAAGGAGCTCGACGACAGGGAGCTAATAATAGCGGCCTCTTCGATCGTTCCCCTCTCCACGACTATGAGGGAGGAGATATCGAAGCTCGAGCGCTGGGCGTCTAACAGGGCGGTCAAGGCATCACGGTAGTTCGGATTGCGGAGGTTCTGTATTCACCTCATACAATCCCTATTAGAGAATATGATGAAAAGAAAATCGGAAGTAATGCTTTTAGCTTTTGTATTTGTTCTTTTATTCAGCTGGTCTACCGCATACGCTGTAAATATCTACGTATCCGTATCCGGCGACGATTCTAACCCGGGTACGGTTTCCTTGCCTTTAAGGACTGTGGGCAAAGCGGTTGAGAAGGCTAAGGTTCATAATGCTAATAATAATCCTGTAACTATAACTTTGTCTGCCGGGACTTACAGAGAGGCTGTTGGGTGGTCAAGGAGCGGCAGTACTACAGATGCTCCGATAGTTTTTCAAGCATCCCCTCCGGGCAGCGCTATTATTTCCGGCTCAGATGTTTTTACTAACTGGCAATCGGAAACAAAGCCTGATCTGTATTCGCACACATGGAGTAATAATTGGGGTGTTCCGGGTTCTTTGGGTGAGTCCTCCGGGGAAGTGGCCAGGCGCAGGGAGTTGGTTTTTGTAGACGGGGAGTTATTGACTCAGGTTACATTGTTTGGTGCGCTTTCGGAAAACTCTTTTTATGTAGACGAGGCTGCCGACAAGATTTATATCAAAACGGCCTCCAATCCTAATCAAAGTAAAGTAGAAGTAGGGGTCAGGAAAGGGATTTTTGTGATAGATAGACTGAAGAATCTTACCGTCAGGGGAATAGTATTCCAGCATGATACCACACCGGCCGATAAGTGGGCTGTGATTTTTAGAGGAGTTAAGAATGTTCTGGTTGAGGATTGCGATTTTCTGTGGAACACGTGGGGGGGACTGCGTTTCGAGAGCAGCGATGATGTGACGATTCGCAGGATTAAGGCAAACCATAACGGAGGTAAGGGTACTGAGGTTTTCCGGACTAGAAATCTGTTGTTTGAAGACAGCGAAACATCCTATAACAACTGGCGCGGGTTTGCAGGCGGCTTTACAGGGTGGTCGGTCGCAGGGTCCAAGCATTTGAGGATACACGGTGCTGAATACAGGAATTTGACAGCCATAGATAACAAGGCTCGCGGCTTTTGGCTCGACTTTGACAGTCAGAATATAGTGTTTGACGGGCTTATTGCATTGGGCAATATGGAAGGCGGCTTGGGGGTTGAGGCTAACCAGGGCCCGATTACAATCCGGAACAGTGTTATTTGTAATACTACTATCTTTGGAGGTATTCTAGCCTCCAACTCCGAGAACATCACTTTGGAAAATAGTGTCCTCGGTCATAATCAGGGAGGTCAGATAAGGCCCGGAGGCACTAATGGCAGGCCTGTGGATAACTGGGAGACCGGTGAGGTGGTCAGCCTGTTTAGTAAGAACTGGACAGCAAATAACAATATAATATTCGGGTCCGGGAAGAAAGAGATATTATGGTATTATGCCGATAGTGGAGGGGATTTATTCCTAAATACTTACAAAGGCGATAATAATATTTACTGGAACACCAGTCACGACGTATTCCGTATACAGGGAGATAACACCTTCAGTGTATGGAAGCAGAAAACCCGACAAGAGCGGAATTCGATTTTTACAGACCCAGCGAACGCTGATTTGACGGATGAGCAGCAGAGGATGTTAAATATATGCCTGGGTTTGATTTCCCCTGCACCTCCGGGATCGACTCCTCCTTCGCCTACTGAAAAACCTGGTCCGCCAAGTCCGCCGACAAATCTGAAAGTTGAACCGAAATAAGGTAAGTCCTGACCCGACATGCTATATCTTCTAACGGACGGTCAAGTTTTCCAGATGATTTGGGATTCCTCTTCAATGCAGCCGAGGGATCTTTTTAGAATAATTTGAAAATTCAATCAAAAATGCAAAAAGCATGCAGACAAGTATCGGTAAATCCGGTAAGTTTCTAATTGTTTATAAAGTGGGGATGTAGCTCAGCCTGGGAGAGCGCCGCGTTCGCAACGCGGAGGTCGGGGGTTCGATTCCCCTCATCTCCACCAATGATTAGGCACATTAGAAGGTTTATCAGCAGTTAATGTAATTCACACCCTCGGATTAACCCGGCTTGCGGAGACTATCGAATTTCGGTTTGTTTATAAGAAAGATGCCGAGCAGCACTAGAATAATTCCCGCGATTTGAAGCCCGTCTATTTCCTCATGCAAAAAGGCTACCCCCGCTATTATTCCGAAAACGGGCGCAAGATAGCCGAGAAGGGATGTAAAGAAAGGCCCCGCCCTCTTGATCAGCAGATAGAAGCCTGAAAACCCGAGCGCCGTACTTATAACCCCTAGCCCTATGAGCGACAATAGAGCCTCTGTATTAAGCGCGGTCATGGTCGGCTTCTCCAGTATAAACGCGAGTATTATCAGAATTACAGCGCCGAAGCCTATTGCGTAAGTGGTTGTCACAAACGGGTCTACATCCTTTGCGTATACGGGCACCAGGATACCGTTTGTAGCGTAGCTTAAGAAAGCCCCGAGTATTATAAGCACTCCCAGCAGGGTGGAGCTATGACCGAAAATCCTGTCGAGACCTATTACCAGGATGAGCCCGATAAGTGCTACGGCAAGCCCGGCGATGCCGTATATAGTGAAACGCTCCGTTTTAGTTACAAGGGCGGTGATCAGGAACGTAAAGAGCGGCATTGATGACGCCATTGCTGCCGCAAGGCCGGACGAGATATATTCCTCGCTAAAGGCGATCCCTACCCACGGGATTGCAACGCCTAAAACGCCAAACAGCATGAACGCCTTGTATTTACGGACGGGTCGCAGTAAATCCTTTTTTAATAGCAGGCACAGGACTACAAGGGCGACCGTGGCTATCAGCGACCTGCCTACCATCTCGGTCACAGGGGGGACGGACTTCTCGCCCACTTTAACGAACAGATAACCCAGACCCCAGAAAGCGGAGATGACAAGGAGGATGATAAAATTAAGGGTCATTATGTGGGCTATGTTTTAGTAAATACGAATCATGAGATTCGGCAAAAGCGACCTGTTTTTGCTCCCTTATATCTACTCTGAGATTAATGTGCGGTTCCCGGTTACGGAATTTACCCGGATCACAGCGTCTCTTTCGTTATCCGTCACGACCAAATTGCCGTCCGCGTCCAAATGGTCTCCGACGGCGCGCCTGAACCTGGGCCCGCTTCCGGTATCGGCGTCTGACAGAATCGTGCGGTCTCCCGTTTCAGGCTCCACACGGAAAACGGCGGCGAGATCGGAATCTGTCACCAGAAGGTTGCCGTCATCCTCAACCGCGATTTGAGTGGGCGCTACGAACAGAGGGCCGGTTCCTGTCCCGGCGTCAGACAGAATTGTGTGGTCTCCGGTGATACGGTCGATAAGCAATATCGCCACGAGACCTACGTCAGCCAGAACCAGATCTCCGTCGGCCAGTACGGCGATTCCCCTCGGGGTTATGAATTCAGGGCCGCCTCCCATACCTTGACCGGATATAATTACGCGGTCTCCGGTGTCTGTGTCCACGCCTAAAATGGTCTCAAGACCCCGGTCCTTTACTACAATATTGCCGTCCGCTTCAAGGGCGAGGTCCCTCGGCTCCATGAGCGGGGGGCCGCTCCCGACTCCGTCGTCTGATAAGACAGTCCGGTCACCAGTTACTGGGTCTATTCTTACTATTGTGTTGGCTTCCGAATCCGCCACCACGATACTGCCGTCTTCGAGCACATCTATACCCCTCGGGTCGAGCAGCTCTGCGCCTGTCCCAACGCCTACGCCCGACAAAATGGAGCGGTTGCCGTTATTTATGTCGATCCGGACGACAGCCGGAATACCGCGGTCCGCAACAACGAGGTTCCCGTCAGCTTCAACGGCAATACCTCTGGGATCAACGAGTCCGGGGCCGTTTCCTACGTTGTTCGAATCGTCATCGCAGGCTGAAAGAACCAATATAAATATTGAAACTATGCCGACGAGTGCCCATGAATTATTTAATAATCTTCTCATGTTTTACCCCCCTCATATATGCAGTTATTTTAATTTTCTAACAATCTCAACATATAATAAAAGAAATTAGTTGTCAACGCATCTACCCTTGCCTGTATTGATTCTGAATGCAGTCCCCGGTTTATTGCAATAAATTGAGCTTTGTGGCGTAGTTCTTTAATTCCGAGATACATGTCTTTTTGTGTGGCCGCTGCGTTAGTATTAAAGCCCCGCTCAGGGGTTCGATTCCTCTCAATTTCAGCACTATTGACCGCATAACCTATCGCGGAGCCACAACCCGTACATTTCAACTCCCCACTGATCAATCCCGCGAGCGGTTATTTGAATATTATCGAATTCGTTGATTTCAAATTTTACTTGTGATATAGGTTGAATAGGGAAGCCATAGGTAATGTGCATAACAATGTGCCTGAAGCCGCTTATGTAATAAAAGGGGGTAAATCGCATGATTGGAAATATTCGCTCTATTACCGATATAAAATGGATTGCTTTAGTAATTGCGATAGGTTTTTTCAGTATCTCCGGTTGTAACAATTCAGACCCGGCTTTTCAAGAGCTGACATTCAGGCTGGCTCCCAACGAAAGAGCGCCGCTGGCAGGAATTCTGGAATTAACTACACTTGTGCCCACGAGGATCGTACTCGATGTCAGCGATGGCGATGACAACTGGCAAATAGTGTTTGAAGAATTTAATACCGACCACTCCCTTGCGGTTCTCGGTTTTCGACCGGGGGAAAAACATACGGTTTTAGTCAGCGCTTTAGATGAAGATGGCGGAATAGTGAACGAAGACTTGATTGAAGTTGAGACCGATCCGCTGCCCGAGGATTTTCCTGATTTTAGTGTTACAAGCGATGTTCAAACGATGGAGCCGGGTGTGACGTTATTTGAAGCAGGCGGGTTTTTGATAATCGTTGATGAACCTGGCGAGGTTGTGTGGTATTACAGGATACCTTCCCCTCAGAGTTTTGACCGTGACGTAAGACGAATGGCGAATGGCAATCTGCTTTTGTTGCTCCCTACTTCCCGCATTTTGGAAATAGATATGCTGGGTAATACCGTAAGAAGCTGGTATCCCGCGAGGTCAGTTGCGGGTGACGAAGGAAGCATCCCGGTTGATGCGGCGGCTTTTCATCACGAGATATTCGAAATGGAGTCCGGCAATTTTCTGGTGCTCAGTCTGGAACTGAGAACGTTCGATGATTATCCGTCAAGCGTCACCGATCCGCTTGCTCCTGTTGAAAGGGCTGAGGTGGTGGGGGACGTTATAGTCGAGTTCGCTCCGGATGGTACTCTGGTGAATGAGTGGCCGGTTCTGGATATTCTCGATCCGTTTCGTCTGAGCTACAGCTCGCTTCTGGGCATATGGGACGGTTTTTTTCAAAATACACAGGGCGTAACTGGTCCGACGAGGGACTGGTCGCACGGTAACGGTGTAATACATGATACGAGAGACGATTCACTGATAGTGTCTCTTCGTCATCAGGACGCCGTTATTAAATTCAGCAGACAAACCGGGGAGCTGATCTGGATTCTCGGCACGCACGATAACTGGGACCCGGTCGTGTTCGGTGATTTTCTTTTAACCCCTTTGTCGGGCGATGAATTTTTCTTCCAGTATCATCAGCACGCGCCGATGATTACGGAGAGCGGGAATATTATTTTATTCGATAACGGCAACAACAGGGCGAGCCCCTTTGATCCGATTATACCGGGGAACATCTTCAGCAGGGCGGTCGAATACAGTATCGACGAATTCTCAAAAGAGGTCGATTTGGTCTGGGAGTCCACAGGGTTTAGCGAAGAGGTTCTATTTGCGGGGTTTCTTGGCGACGCCGATTCCCTTCCCGAGACGGGTAACGTACTGATAACGTTCGGGGGAAATCAGCCGGCGCGGATTGTCGAGGTTACCCGCGACACTCCGCCGGAACAGGTCTTTGAGATCCTTGTACCTAACGTGGAGGCCAACGCTTTTGTTTACAGGGCGGAGAGGCTGCCGAGCCTTTACCCGTAATTATTCCTCGACGCGGAGGTAGCGGGGTTGATTGTTGTAATCTTTCAGCTGTTATTTCAATGAGTTTCGGGTTATAGAGGTTTGCAGAGTTGAGCGGTATTGCATGCGACAAATAAGAATAAATTCACTTTTCACGCGGTCTGGACTTTTTTCTGCTTCTTTTCCATCTCCGATTTGAGGTAGGCGTTCTGGTCGTGGTAGATAGCTCCCTCGGGGAGGTATTCCCAGAGCGGACCCAGGTCTTTTTTGATCATATCCACGTAGAAATCCGGGATTTCCGTTGTCTCACCTTCAAAGAAGTCCCTGAATTTCGTGTCCTCCTGAAGGAACTGCCTTATCTTCCGGTAGAACTTGATCCTGCCCGACCCCTCGGTCGATATAGCCCGCATGACGTTCATCCATCTCGGGACCCTGGTTCTTGTAGCGCGGAACCGGTTGTATATCGAGCGCAGCGAATACGAATACTGAGCGAGATCGATAAGGAGGTCGTAAAATTCGGGCCAGGAGTAGTTCTTCGGCTTTACGTTAGAGGCGTGGTTATTGTTCAGGAAGTGAAACGGGAACGGCAATACCCTGTCTTCACTCTGATATTCAAGGTTGAGCGGCGCCGCGCGCCCGAACGCGGTAATGAGCGGGTAAGCGGGGAAAGCGGCAGGCGCCATATCCACGAATTTTTTTGTAAGCTCGAATGACTCGGCTCCGTTGTCGCTGTCGAGCCCGACTACGAAATTTGTCTGTACGTAGGGAATATAACTCAATATCAAGTTTATATGCTCCGAGACGATCTTCACCTTTTCCATGCCCTGCTTCGCGCCCGTTTTCGACTTGTTGCCCATGTCGAACCACGACTCGATACCCGGGAGCAGCGCCTGGAAACTGTTCTGGTTGAGCCGTTTCAAGTGCGGCTCGGAAAGGAGTGAAAGGCTGCTCTCCGCGATGAAGTCAATGCTGTTTAACGGCACCGCTTCTTCTATCGCGTTCATGTAATCATCGAAGCGCACACCGAAATTGGGGTCATACCAGCTCACCAGGGGACGTTTAATCTTTGTGAGCACGAACCTGAGGTCTTCTTTCAGCATATCGAAATCCAGCGGCTGGTAGGGCTCGCTCGCATCGATACAGAAGCTGCAGGTGTACGGGCAGCCGAGGCTGCCTATCATCGGCACGACTCTGAATAAGAAGGTGGTTTTTTCATGTGCCTTGGATATGTACTTCCAGCGCTCCCGGACGCCGGGAAGATTTTTAGGCTGACTCTTGGCCGAGAGATGAAGCCCCTCGTGCATGTATTGCGAACAATCCTTAAGCACGTCCAGGATAAGCTCTTCGTCGGTAAGGCCGAGTACATAGTCGAAATACTTAACCGCGTCCTCGGGATAACATCGTGCGTGAGGACCGCCGAGTACCGTAATTACGCCTTCCTTCCTGTATTTACAGCTGAGAGCATAAGCATGTGTGGCGGATTGAGTGAACGCGTTTATGAAAACCATATCTACGTCTTTCGGCGCGTCTTTGGCAAGGTCTTCAAGACCGGTATATATAAAATAATCGACATCGTGGCCCGCATCCTCGCACCACTTGGCCACAACCTGTGGCATTATGCCCATGAAGTTTGCGTGCATGACGCGAGCCCAGAGGGAATGATTAGGGGATTTGGTAATAAAGTCGATTATACCGATTTTGAGTTTTCGCATATTTTTCCTTGTTCTATTATTGTCAGCGGCTCAACTCTTGTATTACTCCAAAAGGGGTTAAATTAAGTAAGGGCCGGATATTTATATTAGCAATGACTAGAAGGGCTGTATTGATAGTTCTGATCCTATAACATCCTGCAAATTTATAGAAACCATACACTAAATGCCTCTATAAAGCAATTAAATTAACATTGAAATCATAGAGGAATTCACATGAAGCCGTCTCGATACTCCGTTGAAGTTGCCTTGTTTTATTTATGTACATTCCTCCCGTTAGGTTTGTATAAAAATGAATCAGGCTTGTATTCGAGAATGAGATGATCCTGAAGGAAATTCGGCAGAGACGTCGAAGGGCCGCGGAATGGGTATATATTTGAACCCAAGGGGGCGTAAAGGGCGGAACCATACAGTATATAGCCTATCAGACCGGGGAGCTGGTAATGACTTTTTTAAATAGGGCAATATGGTGATTATTGAGGATTGAAAAAAACTCCCCGCAGCTGGTGAGGCGGCCGCGGGGACAGGATTTAAATTATTCCTCGTTGTCTTCGGTCCACTCGTTGACTACCTGATACCGAGGGTAAACGAAGCTACCCTTTGTCCATATAGCCCAGTCGGGTTCGGGAGCTAGCGGTTTTATTTTATTCAGCGGATGACCTTCGGGCGCATTGAAAATTATCTTCGGGTTTTTCATTTCAACCGTACCGCCGTTCCAGGGGATAGGATATTTCACGACCTGATTTACTGTATTTCCGTCTTTCCCGGTTTTGATCAATCCGAAGTAGTTAAGGTGGCCGCCTCCGAAATTGCCCAGCTCGCTTCCTACGTCCGCCGTGGATACGATGAAGGGTTTTCCGTCGACCGTTAATGTAGCCGTTAACTTACCGTCCTTCACATCTGTCGTAGTCAGTACGTTGGTGTTCTCATCCACCGGGATACCTATCTTCTTCGTAAATTCGCGCATCACAGGGGAGCTGTTGAAATATTGAACGAAATACCTGCCCGGTATCGTTGTATCTGAACCCATTATATAGGAGTCCTGGTCCTTAAGCTCTACCGTAAGATACGTAAGCGTATAAGCTCCCAGGCCGGAGGTCTGTGTCGCTTCGGGCACAGTGTACATGTTGATTACTATATGACCTTCGGGGTTTGGCTCCAGTCCGGGGGGCAGCAAGGCTTTGAGTGTCTCGGGATCAGCTTTATAGGCTGCGATAAACATCCACGCGCCCGTTACAAGCTGGGGAGACGGCAGGTCGGAACCTTCTTCCGCGGCGGCTTTGAAGATGTCCCCTGACGGGATAACAGACATCGATATAAAAAATAAAGCAATAAAAAGTCCTTTTGTTATTCTGCTCATATATTGTCTCCTTTTGTTTTGTCGGAACTAAAAAGTAACCCCTAATTATATTAATACGAACGAACGGTTTAATTCAAGTGGTTTTTTGCCCGAACGGAGCCTGTGAACTTTGTAGAACCAAAAAGGGGGCCACCTGTAAAGAGGCCCAAGCCTGGGAAGCTGCTCTAAATTAATAGCCCGAAGAATCCACAGAGGGAATTTTTTTGACCATCCTCCAAATCCCCCTTTATTGAACCGAAGAAAGGTCAATCAGCTACGCAATTTATTCTCATCAAATTTTAGGAAGATGTCAAGAATGGAGGGTTAATAAGCCCATATACCGTTACTTGCGGGATTCAAAGCGGTTATAAAGATTCGGTTAACTCTATTCAGAAGCCTTTTTGCATATATATATAAAAGCGGGCGGTATATTGCTCCATACGGTTCTGCTCGTGGTGACATGGTCGAATTTAGCGTAGATCTTTTTTCTGAATTTCCACGCCGAGGGCGCGACTATTCCCAGCACATAAGCATATGTAAGGAATATTCCTCCGGGTTTTAAAACATCGTAAATCGAATCTAGTAATGTCTTCTGCATTTCCCTGTTAAAGGTCGACCAGGGGAGGCTGCTGATTATTCTGTCGCATCCGCTCTCTCCGTGAAGCTCAAGGTGCTTCATTATGTTTTCCGCAGAGGATTGATATACAACCGCTTCGGGGCACCTTGTTTTGGTGGACTCTACGAACGCGGGATTGATTTCAAGGGCGAAGAAGGTGGTTTCTTCCGCTTTCTTCTGAAGAATTTTCTCCGTTATGACGCCTGTTCCGGAGCCTAGTTCGACAACGGTAGAAATATTCTGAAGGTCGGCTATGTCAGTAATAAGGCCGCATAGTTTATTGTTCGAAGGGAGAATGGCGCCTGTTTTTGTAGGATGAATTATGAACTGAGTTAAGAATTTCAGGTTATATTCCAGCTCCGTTTCAGCACCCATATCTGTTCTTCTCATATCGTTTCTGCCCTCGCCGCTGCAAGATCGTAATCGAGTAGGTCGTTACCGTTATGCAACTTTAGTTTGTTATAAGCCTTTCTTTATACATCGCTGATTATAAAAAGTCAATTTTTTTCAAAGCTTTATTCTTTTTACGGCGGACTCAGGCCGGCGTTTTGACAAATTGAGATTGTGTAATTAGAATCCCTTTGAATTCCCGGAGAATATAATTCCGATTAATCATAATTCAACCTGGGTTCCCCGGTACATATTTAATGCAAGATGAGATAATTATAGATATTAAGGACGTATATAAATCCTTCGGTCCGAAGGAGGTTCACTCCGGGCTCACTCTATCTATTCGAAAGGGAGAGAATATTACGGTCCTGGGGGGAAGCGGGTCCGGGAAAAGCGTCCTGCTCAAGGAGATAACCGGTCTTCTGAAGCCGGATTCCGGCGACGTTATCGTCGAAGGCGAGAATATAGTGCCGCTTGACGAAAATGATCTTGTGGGCGTGAGGAAAAAAATGGGGATGCTGTTTCAGGGCGCGGCGCTATTCGATTCACTTACCGTGGAGGAAAACATAGCTTACCCACTCAGGGAAAATACCGACTTCCCTGAGGGTGAGATAAGAGAAGTCGTCGCTAAAAACCTCGAACTCGTGGGGCTTCCCGGAATTGAAGATAAAATGCCGTCCGATCTCAGCGGAGGTATGAAAAAAAGGGTCGGGCTTGCGAGAGCAATGGCCATGAATCCAAAAATACTGCTTTATGACGAACCGACCACAGGGCTCGATCCCCCGAATATCAGCAGAATAAACCAGCTTATCAGGGATATGCAGGCTCAGTTCGGAATAACCGGCGTGATCATTACGCACGACGTCCAGAGCGCTTTCGAAATATCCGACAGAGTGGCGTTTCTCTATCACGGGAAGATTATATTCACGGGAACCGTAGATGAAGCGGAGAGCACGGATATAGAGATTTTAAGCGACTTCATTCACGGAAGAATGGAGGGGGCGGATGCCTAGGGAATACCGGCAGTGTGCTACCGCGCTGCATTATTGGGAATAATCACTTTTCTCGATTCCCTCGACTTCAATTATTTTCCATCCGCGGAAGGAGGACTTTTTAAGCATAACCGTTATGTTCTCCGGCGATACGTCACTCCCGATCAGATTCTGTTTTTTCCCGGATTTAATCCCTTTTACAATTATGTCGAGATTTGCGGCCGCTTCCTTTTCGCCGTTTTCGTTTTCGCCGATTGTGGCCGAAAGGCCTGAATACGAGGCTTGAAAGCCGTCGTACTTCTCGAACGCGTTTTGGGTGAGATTTTTTAAAACCGGATAAGTAACGCCGTGCCCGTCCTTGTAGTGTAATGAGAAATGCTCCGTTACGCCCTCCAAATTTTTCTCCCCGGCCGACTCTATAATACTGTTAAATACCGCTTCGATCTCACTCGTATCGTCCCCGCCCGGAAAGTAGAAATAGACCAGCAGCGCGACAATGATAATGAGGGGAATTACATATCTCGCCATACCGAAAGTTTACTGCAGGTTTACCAAAGATTCACCGTTATAGGTTTTTACCCCAAGCCCTGACCCGTTTGTCGTGATTTTTACCGCGCCGTCGCTCCCGGTTTGAAAAACTGACACGGGGCTCCCGAAATCCGTGCGCTGAGTGATGCGGTCGGTAACCAGAACCCGGGGGGATACCGTCCGCAGGAACCGGAGAAAAGATTCGTCAATCCTGATGTTCCGTATGTAGAGGACACTGCTTTTAATTCCCCCGCCGTAGATACGTGAAAGCTCATTCTGTACTCGTTCATTATTGAGTGACTCGCCCAGGAGGAATTTTTCATTCTTGAAATTAAGCATTAGGGCAACAGGCTGAGGAAAGGACGAATCCTCAATAAAGAATCCGTCGCCCGGTTTTAATATTTTGATAGTCGAGTTTTCCGGCAAGTTTTGTTCTTCGAGAGACTGAAGATTTTTCCATTCTATTTTTTTGTTGTGGATGATTTCCCAGAGCTCGCCGTCGAGCTTCCCGCCGTTCGTCCAAAAATTTTTTACCTCGAATGTGTCGAGGAGATATTTGGCTCCGCTTATGTGGTTCCTGCCGGTCGATGTCAGAATCAGGTAGTCGATTCTCCTTACACCGGATGTGATGAGAAACCTTCCGGCTACCGTTCTTTCGATATAGCCGCTGCTTCCGTACTTCGAAAACCCGCCGTCTATAAGGATCTTTTCACCGTCCGGCAATTCAAAGAACGCGATACTTTTATTTTCCCCCGCATCGAGGAAGTACGCGTTTAAATCCCCGCGGCCCGGCTTAATAATGAGCGGGTGGATAAGGCTTAACACAAACGCAAACAGGATTAGCGGGAAGAGGAGTTTGAGTCTGGCGAGTTTTCCCATCACAAGCAGTGCAATACCGGTCAAGGCGAAAAGCACCCAGCTTATGGTATCGAGCGGCGGGATGTTGAGTGAGAAATAGGGGGTAAGGGAGAGTTTACCGATGCCGAATACAAGCATTTTAACGAAAAAGATGCTCAGGGAGAGAAGGGGCCCGGCAAGTAGAGGGGAAACAAGGAACACAAGGAAAGAAACGAGCCCCAGGGGGACTATCAGCAGCTCGACAAAGGGTACGAAAACAAGGTTTGCCGGTATGGAGACAGCGGGCAGGATGCCGAAGGAATTGACTATAAAGGGAAGTGTCGCGAATGTAGCGGCGCAGGTTGTTTTCAGCAGCGACACAAAATCGTCTTTCAAAGTCCCGAATTTAAACGGATAGAATATGTGGACGAGGAGGATGCCGAACACCGCGGCGAAAGAGAGCTGAAAAGAAAGCTCGAATATCGACCACGGGTGCCATACGAGAATGATAAACGCCGCGGCGGCGAGCGTATTAATCTTCTTTTCGTCCCGTCCTAAAATTATTGACAGTAAAAAGAGTGAGATCATTATGAACGCCCTTACTGCGGATGTTGAAAATCCCGCAACGGCTGTGTAGAGAAAGACGGGGAGTATTGTGAGAGCGGCCGCAAGGCTGGGCACTTTGAACCGGAGAAGAAAATATTCAGAGCGCTTCAATATCCATTTAATCAGTAGAAAGAAGACGATTGCCACAGCCCCCACATGGAGGCCCGATATCGCGAGAACGTGCGCAACGCCCGCTCTTGAGAACTCCGTCCTCAGGTCCCTCGGTATTCCCCCATTCTCCCCTATCGTTACGGCGTTTAAGATCTCGCTCTCCGGGGAGGGAAAATTATCTCTGACGAAATTTCCGAATCTCTGCCGGACCCTGTCCAGGTAATAAAGCACCCGGCTGTACGATTTGTCTCTTCCGAATGAAATTATCCGGCTCTCTCCCTCTGTAAAACCGGATAGATAGACGCCCTGCCTCCCGTAGTACTTTTTGAGGTCGAACGCTCCCGGATTCCTGTAGGTTCTGAAAGGCGCGAGCTTGATGCCGATTACACGAATTCTGTCGCCGTACGCAAGACCCTCTACGCGCTCCGAGGTGAAGATTATCGCCTTGCCGGATACAGGACTGAATTCGCCTTTCTCTAAAACGTAGTCCGCCTTGAGGAAGAGCCTGGAGCCGCGCTCTCTTGACTCAGGCGCTCTGTAAAGCGTGCCCTCGACGTCGATTCTCCTCCCGCTGAAATCAGTTACGCTACTGCCTGTGGATAACAGCGGGGCCATGGAGAATAAGAGGCCCAGCGGTATGAATAAAAGGAACCTGAAACCGGGTAAGAAAAGTGAAGGGAGCCCCGTTAGGGGGGCGAGTACGGCGATTACCATCCATACGTTTCCAATATGTTCCGATAGCAGGATGCCGGAGGCGAATCCGATCAGCGGGAGCACTATTTTATACTTTACGGAAAATTCTTGAAACAGGCGCGTCGGATTTCGCATTATCGATTGTAAAAATTATATTACTCTGTGATTGTTCTGAGGTATCAATTATAAGACGAATCGCGCCCGGTTCTCAAATATTATTTAAAATTAACTCGGAGACGAACCCCTGTTGGTGGATGGCAGCTGTATTCAACCAGGCTTTCCAAAGATAATGTAGGAGTCAGAAATCTTTAAAGATCTCTGCGTTACGGTACGCATTCAACAAATTTTCATATACGGGACATTTCCCTGTTTGCGGTGTTTCCGGGGCGTTAAATAGATATCCACCGTGCGAAACCTCGTTGTTTAAAAAGTCAGGCCCACAATTCTTAAGGCTGTAGAGATTTACGTCAAGATACATATCATCCAAGTCAGAGGCCACGTAAGCACTGAGAAGCGTAGGCATCATGGTTACATGAGGGGCTGTTCCGCCGCAGCACTTGAGCACGCCCGGTATCGACGAGACGATATGAAAAAATGTCTCGCGTTCGCTGAAGTTTTTCCGAAATTTCTGGTATTGCTCGCTATTATAATAATCTATAACACTTGCAGATTTGGAGAAAGTATGTGGCTGATGATCTCCGAAAATCAGAAGCACGAAAGGCCGTCCGGTCAATTTTTCCTGCTCCTCCAGATATTTTATCAGCTTTATGAAAGCACGTGATGTCGACTTCGCGTTGAGTACGTACTCATTCAGGGCGCAGTTTAACTCGTTAAATTCATCAAGACCCTTGAGCATTGTGACGAACTGAGTCTTATCTTTAAAATTTTTACACCGATGCGGGGAGTGATTCTGTATAGTCACAAGATATTTGAAGAAGGGTTTATCCTCCTCGTGAGACATGCTTATCACAGCATCGATGAATTGCTCATCGGTGGTATCCCAGCCTGCACCGCCGATATTTTCATAGAACCTGTCGAATCCGTAGTTTCTGTATGCATTGGCGGCGTTGTAAAAATCTCCTTCGAGTGCCTGATATGTCTCTGTACTGTATCCGTGGTCTTTCAGATAAGTTGCAAAAGACCTGCTGACATAGGGCGAAAGAGAAGCATGAGTGTAATATCCGGAATAACCGAACAAGCGTGAGTCGACGCCGATGATTGACTCGAATTCGGTGATCCATGTGCCGCCTCCAACTGCGTTAACGTACATAGGTCCGATTGCCTGCGTATATTTATTGGGCTCGAATAGGCGGTTTTTTATTGGTTTGGTCAGCCGGAAAGCGTCTGAAGGATTAAATGTCGACTCAGCAAGAACAACTACTATATTCGGTTTCTTATGCGGTCTTGCCCTCTCAAGATTCACAAATTCTTTAACCGCTTCTTCGATCTCTTTTTTTGAGGGAGGTGTCGCGCTGTGCCTCGAATTAAAATAATCACCGGATTCATTTTTCTCAAGATAATAGGAATAGTACAGGAATCCCCAGATACTAAGTTTCTTGGATAGGTCGGAGAAGTCTTTGCTCTCCCAGGCTACGTCCGATTCAATCACAAATTCCTGAACCGTATGCGAAAACTGTTTAAGGAAAAAAATTCCGGTAACAACTAATAGAATTAATGCTATAAAATTAAGCGCCAATCGTCCCAGCGTACCTTTTCTTCTTGCGTCGGACAAGACTCGTGAGCTGTGAAACAGGACCCAGAATACAATGACTACAGCCAGTATTGCCAAGGCATAGAGAAGATATATAGTCCAGGGAGGCGCCTTCACGGCATTGATGAGGCCCTGGGGATTCAGGGCGGTAATCTTAAAGTCGAGAAAGGTGATCGGTGATTGTGTTAAGAGTATTTTCCTGTCATTTATTACAGTCAATCCCAAAGTCAGTGCCGCGCTGGAAATTAAAAGAACCGGCACGAGCCGAATGGGTAACGAGATTATGAAAAGCACGCCGTATAAAAGAAAACCCACATATGAATATCGTTTTAAATGTTCTAATGGATAATTGGATAATACGCAGAAGAGATAAAATAAAATGGCTATCGACAGGGAGTAGAATCGACGGTAAGCCAGGAGATGCTTGTAAAATCGCACGGTTTTCGGTTTTTGATATGGAATGGACAAACTATTTACCCATCAATCCAAGATCTCAATTACCCGCAACTGCGTCCTACATATCTTTTTTGACATATTATAGCCTCAATTTTGAGTTGACGTAAGTTATGTTAAGGATTGAAATAGTTTATTTCAAATAATTTTTAACCAGCCGAGGGATCGGTCTCTTTGAATCTATTGTAAAGTGCAATTCCTCGATTTTGCGTATGGATCACATACTGAAGTGTTCTACATGGAAGACAAGCGATAGTATGGGGGCTTAGGGTTGCGATTTTACCATAGCTACTGCGTAAGCGGCAATTCCCTCCCCCCTTCCCGTAAACCCCATCGTGTCGGTCGTCGTGGCTTTGACTCCGAGGGCACCCGCCGGAAGCCCTGTCGCCTGTGAAAGTCTGGCTTTTATCTCCGGAATGTGAGGGGCGATTTTGGGTTTCTCGCAGACGATTACGCTGTCTATGTTCTGAGCCTCGTAACCGCTCGCGCGGAGGAGCTTCATCGCTTCTTCGATAAAGACGAGACTGGACACGCCTTTGTACTTCGGATCGGAATCGGGGAAATGGCTCCCTATGTCTCCCTCGCCGAGCGCCCCCAAAAGGGCGTCGCATATAGCGTGTGAAAGCACATCCGCGTCCGAGTGTCCCGTCAGGCCGTACTCAAAGGGTATCTCCACGCCTCCGAGTACGAGCTTCCGGTCCGTGGAGAATTTATGGGCGTCGAAGCCGAGTCCGATTTTAAACATGGTTCCTCTATACCTTAAGCCTCTATTTGACTCGGGAGAATAATACGCGGCGTTACGCCGCTATTCCTGTTTTTTGTGTATCCCCTCTTTCACAATCAGCTCTCCGAGAAGGAGATCCTCTTCCGTGGTGATTTTTATATTATATGGAGAGCCTGTTACAAGTTTAACATCAACCCCCGTCCTTTCTACGAGAAGCGACTCGTCCGTACCCGTAAACCCGTCCTCAGAGGCCTTAATGAATGCCCGCCTCAGTATCTCATGCCTGAAGGCCTGGGGAGTCTGCGCGAACCAGAGCGAGTCCCTCGGCAGGGTGCTTTCGATATATTGAGCGGGTGATGATTTCTTTACCGTATCATGGGAAGGGAGAGCGGCGATCGCTGCGCCGCACTCTGAAGCCGCGTTTATGACTTCCTCGATTATTTCGACCGATACAAACGGGCGCACCCCGTCATGAACGACCACTATATCGGGAGTCCCGTTTAAGGACTGAAAACCGTTTGCGACCGAATCCTGCCTTTCGGCCCCCCCGGCTATTACATTCCCGACTTTATCTGTTTCAAGACGCCCTACTATTTCCCTGCGAGTGTATTCCACCCATCTTTCAGGGACAACGAGGGTAATATCCTCTACTAAAGGGGATTTTGAAAAGGCCTCGATGGAATGGATGAGCACGGGTTTACCGCTAAGTGGCATAAACTGCTTGGGTAAACCTTCGCCGAATCTCTTTCCCAGTCCGGCGGCGGTGATAATCGCGGAAGCGCTCGGTTCAGCCATGAAGATCGGAAACCATATTCTTGCCGCCTTCATCTTTTACCCTGGAGAAAATCATTCTCCCGGTCGGTGTCTGAAGGACGCTCGTCACGGAGACCTGAATCTCGTCGCCGAGGTGCCTCTTGGCTTCATCCACTACTACCATCGTGCCGTCCTCAAGGTAGCCGACACCCTGATTTTCCTCCTTCCCTTCTTTTACGACATGAATGGTCATTGTCTCTCCGGGAAGCACGACGGGTTTCAAAGCGTTTGAAAGCTCGTTCAGATTCATGACCTTAACGTTCTGAAGGCCGGCAACTTTATTCAGATTAAAATCATTAGTGATGATTATGCCGTTTAATTTACTGGCCAGCTCCACGAGCTTCAAATCGGCCTCTTTTATGTTCGGAAAGTCATGGTTGGTGATTTTAACCGTGACGTTGGGGATTTCCTTTTGCATCCTTTTAAGGACATCGAGCCCCCTTCTGCCCCTCACTCGCTTTATGGGTTCTGAGGAGTCGGCTATGTGCTGAAGCTCCTTGATTATGAACTTCGGAATAATCATAGTGCCGCTTATAAAGCCGGCTTCGGCCACATCGGCAATCCTTCCGTCGATAATGACGCTCGTATCGAGTATCTTTGTCTCCCCCGCGGGTTTTCTTATGCGCTTTCTCCCTATGTATTCGGCTTCCTTGCCCTTTCTGAATCCTACTCTTATACCGAAATGGAACAGCATCAGGAAAAACGCCGCTGTTACAAACGGGAGTATGTCCGAAGGTATGGAAAGGCCCGCGAGTACGTCTTTAAGCGCAAAAAATGTAAACGATGCTGCAGCCATGCCGATAGCCGCCCCGAGGTAAGCCTTGGGCGTATATCTTTTCATGAACTGCTCGAATCCCCAAACTATGCCTGTTGTCGCCGCGCCGAACACAACGGCGGCGGCGGAGCTTATAACGAGATCAAACTGTGAATTTGCAATGAAAAATCCGGTTAGTGTGCCGAGTATAAAAAATAGTATTTTGAGCTTCATTTCTCCCTCACCTCAATCCCTGCCTCTCTCTGGATTCGGATATGACTAAGTATAAGTAATCGCTTAAAATTTCACAAGATTATAAAAGATTATGAAATTAAAATTTCCATCTATACTCCGGGCTTTTATCGATTACCTCTGTTTGAATCAGCGAGAGCGGAAGAGATTGTTATTTTATATTTTTAGTTAAGAGGCGCCGTTATTAACGGTCTCTATAACTTTAACAATTTCATCAACCACTCTTATATATTTGCTTCTTCCATGCCCGGGCGGTTTCGCTCTGCCGTCTATTCCCACATCGGCGAGGATTTTCCCGGTGGTCTCGTCGACCAGCGTAACCCTGACCTGTACGGACATTTTTCCCTTGTCGTCTATTCCCTGAAATACATATTCGCAGTATTTACAACCGCGCGTATAACCGCTGACTACTCCGTCAACTACGAGCACCCTCTGGTTATTAAATTCCAGTGCGGAATCCGAGCGGCTTATAACCTTGACCCTGTCCTCCTTTCTCAGGTCTTCGGCCACCATGTCGGCAATTACCGTACCGGAATCATAAGGCACCCATTCCAAATCCGTTTTCCTGAAATCGGGTATTAGAATGACTTCGTAATTTAAATATGCAGCCTCGGGCTTTTTATAAACATTGACATTAGTCGGGCCTGCGCACCCGAATAATAAGAGGAAAAATAGGATTACACATATATGTACGTATTTATTTACCATTACGTTCCTCCGATTTTCGACCGTTATATTTTATACCAATTTAGGATTTGTTAAAGAGCAGCGCTCAGGTAGTTATAATCGAAGAGGCTGTACTACCCAGACAGGGCCTGAAAATAAAGCATCAAAGCCCGGTTTATTCCATTTTCTTTTACCCTGTTTTTTTTCTGAATAAATATAAAATGCCGTATAATTTCGTTTTCGTCAGGGCGCTGTCTGGTTTAATTCGGGAAAAAATGATAAAAGATTGCCTGAGGAGATTTTTCTATGAGCGTCTATAATCTAGTCAGCTTCTTCGGAATATTCATATTTCTCGGATTCGCGTGGCTTATATCTACAAACAGAAGGAATGTGAACTACAGAGTTATAATCTGGGCTATTTTGCTTCAGCTCGTCTTCGGCGCGTTCGTTTTTCTGCTGCCTGCCGGAGCCAAGGTGTTTTTGTTTCTCAATGATGTGGTGGTGAAGGTGCTTAACTCCGCTTCGGCGGGGGCCGAGTTTCTCTTCGGCAGGCTCGCGCTCCCGCCCGGAGCACAGAACGAGTACGGAGAGAGCTCGCTCGGGTTTTTTCTGGCCTTCCAGGGACTACCGACGATTATCTTCTTCTCCGCATTGATGTCCATACTCTACTTCTACAACATCATGCCGAGGGTAATAAAGGGATTCTCTTATGCGTTTACGAGACTGATGAGGATTTCCGGAGCGGAGTCACTAAGCGCGGCGAGCAATATTTTCGTCGGCATCGAGTCCGCGTTGACCATAAAACCTTATCTTGATGAAATGACGCGCTCCGAGCTCTGCACTGTTCTCACTGCCGGAATGGCGACCGTATCCTCCAATATACTGGCCCTTTATATTTTTAGTCTTCAGAATGAATTCCCGACAATCGCGGCTCATCTCATATCGGCCTCGATTCTCTCAGCGCCGGCCGCGCTTGCGATGTCCAAGCTCGTGATGCCCGAAGACTCGGCTCCGAAGACGCTGGGTGTAAATGCCGATCCGTATTATGAAAGAGAGAGCAGCTTGTTCGAGGCGATAATTAACGGCGCGGAGAACGGCGTGAAGCTTATAATCGGCGTCGTCGCGCTCCTGATAGCTGTGCTGGGACTGGTCGCGCTCCTCGATCTTTTCTCGGTTGGCGCGGGGAGCTATGTCAACGACCTGATCGGTATAAATATAGACTGGTCTTTAAAGGGGCTCCTGGGGTATTTGTTCTATCCGTTTACTCTCATAATCGGCATTCCCTTGTCCGATGCCTACACGATTTCCAAGATTATCGGCGAGCGCACTGTTGTAACGGAAGTTGTGTCGTACCAGGACCTTGCGCTTGCCCTGAAAGAAGGGCTCATTCAAAATCCCCGCTCCCCTGTGGTTACCGCCTATGCTCTCTGCGGCTTTGCTCATCTGGCCTCCATGGCAATATTTGTCGGGGGATTCGCGGCGCTCGCTCCCGGGAGGAAAAAGGATATAGCATCCGTTGGTTTCAGGGCGCTTATTGCGGCCACACTCGCATGTCTTATGACCGCTTGTATTGCCGGGGTTTTCTTCACAGGTAAATCCGTTCTGCTCGGTGCTGACGTAGTTTCTTATTAGAACCACTCGTATTAGTTTGAGGGGGTCTAATATTGATAAGTCAGGAGGATTTATCATGCTGAAATCCGCTTCCTACGAGACGGTGCCGGACGGATATGACACCGATTCCTCTAATTCATATGAAGAGGGCGTTCATGAAAACAAGCTTCTTCAATACGGCGGCGACTTCGACCAGGAATTTGAGCCGCCTGATTTCGAGCCCGCAGGAAATCCCGATAAATCCGGGCGGGATGTAAATCCGGAGTTAAGGCTGGTCAACGATTATTTTAAGGAGGTGGGAACGGAGTCCCTGATGACGCCGAGGGAGGAGATTCAGGTCGCGGCGAAGATGAGGGAATGTGAAGCCCGCGCAGGGCGGCTGAGGGAAGAGATCGGGCGAATTCTGGGGGAAGAGCTTGACGGGGATGCGGACAGCCTGATCGAAACACTCGGAGAGTTATCAGGGGATCGCTATTTTCACCCCGGAATGAATAAAGGGGCTGATAAGCGTTTGAGAAAGCTGGCGCCTCTCCTCAAAGCCTATCTCGGAACGGCTGCCAAGCTGAAAAACCGTTTTGTGAAAGCCAATTTGAGACTTGTCGCAAGTATGGCGAAGAAATACACCGGCAGGGGTATACCGTTTCTCGATCTTATACAGGAAGGGAACCTCGGCTTGATTAAAGCCGTTGACAGGTTCGATCACAAAAGGGGTTACAGATTCTCCACCTATGCCTGCTGGTGGATAAATCAATCCATGATAAGAGGGATATTCAATCAGACGAGGACTGTCAAGATACCGGCCTATGTACTTGAAAAGGCAGGGAAGGTATGGGCCGAGCGCGCCAGGTTTATCGAGGAGAACGGCAGGGAGCCGTTTTCGACTGAGATCGCGGGCAGCGTCGGCATGAGCGCCAAAAACGTGAAACAGATTCTCGATTCGCGTAAGGGAATCAATATGGTAAGGCTAGACTCGCCGGTTTGGAACGGGGACGATATGACGTTTATGGACTGCATCGCCGATTCGGATACTGCCCCTGTGGACTCTCTAATAGCGGAGGTGTCGATACCGAAGAGTGTTGAGCGCGCCCTCAGTCAGCTGGATACGAGGGACAGGGAAATCATTAAAATGAGGTTCGGCATAGGGTACGGCAGTAGCTTCACGCTCGATCAGATAGGAAAGAAGTTCGATTTGACGAGGGAGCGGATCAGGCAGATAGAAAAGAAGGCCCTTTCTAAAATAAGGGATTCAAATTTCGCTCCCGCTCTAAAGAGCCTGATCGAGCAGAACTGATTCAGGGAGAGATGTCTCCCTGATTTTATATTTGAGCACCTATTACTATATTTCTTGCATTATTTCAGGGAGTTAGATTTTTCCCCGAATAAGAAATGCGAACTTAGGGAAGATATACAAACCGGGATTTCCGCGTTAAATTTTCATTCCGAAAAAAAATCTCTTGACATAATGGAACGAAGGGGCTATTATTTTACCAACTGGTCAACTAAAGGTGGTTTATGGGACGCACTAGCGACGCAAAAGAAAATCTTATTCAGAGCGCAATAGAGCTTATCGGCATGCGAAGCTACAACGCAGTCGGGGTTCAGGAGCTTTGTGAGCATTCCGGGGTTAAAAAGGGAAGCTTCTATCATTTCTTCCCGTCGAAAAGGGATCTTACTCTCGAAGCACTCGACGTTATGTGGAAGAGATTCAGGGAGGAAATGCTCGATCCGGTTTTAGATTCCGAAGCGTCGACAATTGAAAAATTCAACGCAATACTCAGAAGCTCATACGAATATCAGGTGTCGGCCAAGGATTGTTTCGGCTGTGTGACCGGATGCAGCATAGGCAATCTTGCGCTTGAATTGAGTACGCAGGATGAAGCGATCAGGCAGAAAATAGAGGAGATTTTCGGAGAGTGGGCAAAGTATTTCGAGGATATAATCAGAGAAGCCGTAAGTCTCGGAGATCTGCCTGCAGAAACCGATCCGCTGGCTACTTCACAGGCAATCCTCGCCTATATAGAAGGGGTATCGTTAATGAGTAAAACTTTTAACGACCCAGGAATGATTAACCGGTTGGGAGAAGGGATTTTCAATTTATGTATAAAAAAGAAAGAAAATGACGCCGGTTAGAATGATTCGTTGAATATATTTTTTTTGACAAAGTATGGACTGACCGGTCAACTAACTAGACGCAGGAGGAGAATCGATATGAATAACGTAACTTCAAGCAGGGATAGGGCAGTAGGCGTGCTGAACAGCAAGATTAGCAGGGCTTTTGACGATCAGGACTTCGATCCTGCCGAGCTCCGGGATGAGGAGCTTGTAAGGCTTTACGTGAGCAAGCAGAACGAGGGCGCGTTTAACGAATTAGTAAACAGGTACTGGGACAAGGTGTACAGACTGTCTTATAGAATAACGGGCAATGCGGATGACGCTGAGGAAGTGCTCCAGGAGGTCTTTATAATCCTGATGGAAAAACTCGGGACCTTCCGAGAAGAAGCCAGATTTTCAACATGGCTTTACAGGGTGGCATCGAACGCGAGCTTCATGTATCTGAGGAACGGCAGAAAGATAAACGACAAAGAGCTGAGCCTTGATGACTACAAACCCTATAACGATTACGGTGCGCTTGAGGGAGTGGCGGAGAAGGATTGGAGCGACAGCCCCGATTCGGCCCTCCTTAACAGGGAAGGGACTGAAATAATTGAAAAGGCTATCTCGGAGCTGCCCGAGGATTACAGAATAGTCTTCCACTTAAAGGACGTAGAGGGGCTTACAAGCAAGGAGATCTCGAAGATACTCGGACTTACGCTCCCTGCGGTAAAATCCAGGGTATTGAGGGCAAGGCTGTTCTTGAGGGACAAGCTGTCGGATTACTATTTTGACAGGGCTGAGGGTTGAGGGTCAGGAGACGTCTTTTATTATCGGCTCAAGCTCGCCGCTCTGATCCATTTCAACACAGATATCGCACCCTCCTACGAATTTTCCGCCTACGTAGAGTTGAGGGATTGTGGGCCAGTTTGAAAACTCTTTAATTCCCTGTCTGATTTCGGGATCGGCAAGAACATCGACCGTTTCGTAACCGACTCCGTAGGAATTGAGTATTTGCACTACCCTGGCCGAAAAGCCGCATTGGGGCATATCCCTGGTTCCTTTCATGTATAAAACTACTTTATTACCGTTAACCTGTGATTCTATTTTTTTCATTACGTCTTCCATTATGTCTGCCTCCTGATACCTGATAGGGAATTAAAAAACTTTACAAGGGATAAATTAGAGAAAAAGTTTTTATTTTATCTTTTCCCATTGCTCGGGGGTGTAGGTTTTGAGGGATAAAGCGTGAATCCTCTCTTTCATCGCGTCTCCGAGCGCTCCGTAAACCATCTGATGGCGTTCCAGAAGAGATTTTCCCTCGAAGCCATATGAAACTATAACAGCTTCGAAATGTGTGCCGTCACCATCCACATGAACGGACAAGCTGGGCAAGCCCGCCTCGATCATTTCCTGTATTTCTTTAGGATCCATCAAAATTATTATAAATGTTTTTGTGTCCCTTTCAAGAAAAGGAAAAGTAAATACAACTGTTGTAAAAAGCCGGACAGAATAATATAATTTGGTCTATGAGTCTAAAAACTGCGGTATGGCTTACGGTTATATTGCTTCTTGTACTGGGTTTGTCTCAATTGTTCGGGGTATTGAGGGAGAAAAATGATCCGTCGTCCTCTTACCTTAGGGAGACGGTAAATGCAGCCGGGAAAGTCAGAAATATGGGCGAGGAAAGAAAGGAGCTTATCAAAAAGCAGGAAGAAACCCTCCTAGAAAAGGAATATTAAATTCCTGACAATAGCCTTTGTTTTTAATTTATACCCACATAGAATAATAGACTTCGAAAATTTTGTGAATAAATCCGGAGGAACGGTTATGAAAGTCAGAGAAATCATGACGGAGCCTGTAATTGTGATAAACGAGGACGAGACACTGGAAGAGGCGGCAGGATTGATGCTCGATAAAAATATAGGCGGGCTTCCGGTTGTAGACGGCGACGGCACACTTGTGGGGATTATAACCGAGTCCGATTTCGCCGCAAAGGAACACGCTATTCCCTTCTCCAGAATATATGCGCCCCGGCTTTTCGGGAAATGGATGTCAAAAGAGGGGGTGGAGAAGGCTTACGAGGCTGCCCGGAGAATTAAGGTCAAACAAATCATGACGACTGCTGTGGTGACTGTGGAAGAAGACGATTTGTTGGCGGAAGCGATAAATAAAATGCTCGATCATCACGTGCACAGAGTGCCCGTTGTGAGGGACGGCAGTCCGATCGGAATGATATCGAGACATGACCTGCTAAAGCTGATTGTGAACAGGATTGAGGAATAAATCCTGGAAATGAGCAAATTCGGAGTAAGCATCGGGAAGGAGCAGGCGCTCAGGGATAAAATGGAGGAGCTTGAAATCAGGGAAAGTGATTTGGAGGAGACGTTTATACGGTCGGGAGGACCCGGGGGACAGAACGTGAACAAGGTTGCGACGTGCGTACAATTAAAGCATTTGCCGACAGACATCACCGTCAAAGTTCAAAAAGAGCGCTCTCAGGGAGTAAACCGTTTTCTGGCCCGCCGTGAGCTCGTGCGAAAGATTGAGGAAAAGCTCTACGGAAAAGCCTCTCCTCAGCGGCAGAAGATTGAAAAGATCAGAAAGCAGAAGAAGAGGAGAAAAAGGAGGGCTAAAAGCAGGCTCGACTCTGAAAGAACTCCTGATTAACCGGGGCTGAGGGCTGGCATTTTGTTAGATAATAATACTCCCGCCAGCACCGGCAACCCCATTTTGAGTTTAGCCGCATTTTATATTAAGTGTGCTTTAAAATAATTTTCCACAGTGCTGAATTACTACGTCCGTATTGACACGAAAAACTTGGTTATAGTTATTTATATACGGCCGTTGACAGAGAGAGGCAATGAAACTTAAAATTAGGTCGTCAGCTATCATAAGCCCGTAACTCTGTGCCAGAAGCTTTAAAGGAGGATGATACATATGCAGAGGATTAAAAATTACGTCCCGTTTTTTATAATTGTTCCTTCTTTAATTATTTTCTTTCTATTTGGACCTTTCAATTTTAACAAGACTGTAAGCGGTAAGCCGGATGACTCCGAGGGAACTCGTACGGAAGCGGAGTTTGCGGAAGACGGGGATTTATCAGCCGCTCCCGAGAGCGACATCGTGGTTGTGTTTCTGGAGCCTCCGGGGTCGAAGGCGGAAGACGGCGACACGGGCGGCGCAGGATTTGATGTCATACCTTACAGGTATGCCGAGGCGACAGAGCGTGTGTTCTGCTGGCGGGACGATAATGGGGATGCGGAGCATCACACGACCCTTTCCGACAGTGAGGGAGACGAAATACTGACTGTAACCGCGAACGGGGAATGCGTGACAGAGCTGATAGAGCCCGGAGATTACAGGATGAGCCTCTATCACGACGGGAAATCTGATAAGAGAATAACGGTTTTTATAATTCCCGAAGGCGACAAGTCGATACTCAATACGACGACCGATGAGGCGGCGGACGATGTAGCCACGTTTCTGGACACCAATAAATGCGCAGGGTGTAACCTGCGCGGGGTTAATCTGAATAAGGCCGATCTGAGCGGAGTTGACCTCAGCGAGGCCATACTTAACGATGCGATTCTGGTTGACTCAGACCTGAGCGAGGCCGACCTGAGCGGGGCGGAGCTTAGAGACGCCGATCTCAGCCGGGCCAACTTAAAGGGTGCGGATTTATCAGGCGCTAATTTATCAGGCGCAATTTTAATTAATGCGGATTTGACAGACGCTAACCTCCTTCAGGCTAATCTGGAGAACGCGGACACGACAGGCGCTGAATTTTCAGGAGCCCAGTTGACCGGGACGCTTGCCGCAGGAACCAAAACAACTTCGGGCGGAGAAAATCAGGCTAAGGATATAGTAAGCACGAGAGCTGTCTTCACATGCAGCGGCAATCTTCCTCCGGGGAACGCCGGGGATCCTGATGACCTTGAGGTAACCGGCAACTGCATGGTGGGTGCGGGCACCTATCATTACAGGAACGTTAATATTTATAACGGCGGCACGCTTGAGTTCATGGACGCAGATATAGATTTCTGGGCCAAGTCAATCCTTATAGAAAAGGACAGCAGCCTCATTGCCGGCAGCCCTGCTAACCCTATCGGCAATAACGGCACTTTAACTATTCATCTCTACGGCAGCAAAGACGATAAAGCGGGCATAGAGTGTAAAACCGATGCAATGTGCGGGATTGACGTTACTGTCAATCCTATGAATACGGTAAACCCGTCATCCTGTCAGACAAGCGTTTTACCCGACGGAACAACAGACTGCTTCTATGAGTATATGGCGCCTGACCCTGTAAGCGGTGAGACCGGGTTTTTCGGCTCAAAAGTACTCGCTGTTTCCTTCGGCGGAACTCTCCAGATGTACGGCAAGAAAGGGGCTACTTTTAGCGACCTTCCGTCATCCCATTCCGGCACAAGCTGGGCGAGGTTAAATGTAGACGGGATATTACCTAAAGGGGCTACAAGCTTAACTCTTGATAGAGATGTAGACTGGGATGTTGGCGATCATATCGTGATAACAACAACCGACTATTTACCCGGTCACTCCGAGAAGCTCGAAATTACCGGTAAAACAGGCAACAGGCAATTCGATTTTAAGGTGCTCGACCCGCACACTAACGCGGAAATACCCGGGGGATTGCAGTATCCGCATAATGGCAAAACGTATTCGCTGGAAGGAGTCCCTGGCCGTTTAAATCTTGATATAAATGTTGACGGAGAACCTGCTGTAGAGACCAGGGCTGCAGTTGCATTGCTTAGCCGAAGCATTCGTATAGTTTCCGGGGGCGACAACATTGGGGAAGATTTCGGTCCCCCTACGCCGGGCAATTACTTCGGCGGACACATGATGGCCAGACAGGGTGTCAAGTCGCTTGAGATCCAGGGCGTCGAGTTTTATCAGCTCGGTCAGGGAGGGCGCAAAGGGCGTTATCCTGCGCATTTACATCTTCTCAGGAAGTCTCCCGGCGCGTTTGTAAAAGATAGCTCCATACACGACTCCATGACCCGCTGGGTAACCCTTCACGGGACACAGGAAGTCACGCTCGCCAGAAACGTGGGCTTCATGTCAATCGGACATGGTTATTATCTTGAGGATGGTACTGAGATTAACAACAAGCTCTATTCCAATCTCGGAATTCTTGCGCGAGCCGCAGTCAAAAATACGCAAAATCCCCGTGAAGTTCCCGGGATTCTAGCTGCAGCACCATCAAGACCGTTACTAACTAACGGAAACTTGATTACTTCATACTCTGACTATATGCAGCCAACAGTATTTTGGTTTACAAACGGATGGAATGATCTTGAGTACAACATGGCTGCTGGCGCAACCGCATGCGGAGCATGCTACTGGGCTGTAAACGTAGCGGTAAGCGGACCTTCCAGGAGACAAAAGTGGGAGTCTTATGCTTCGATTAAACCCAACCCTGGTCGTTCCGCAACAGCTCCAATAAAAAAGTTTAAAGGTAATTACTGTTCAACAGCTATGAATTCTTATAACGCAACTGTGAGCACAACTCCTTGTGAGGGAGTCGGTATTGGGGGATCGGTTAAAATTGAACCCGTTCCAAATCTTCTTGCTCCTGCTCCACCCCTTAGCTTGGTTGGCGATATTGATAGTGCAAATGAATTCTACTACCCAAGATATTCGGCTAATCCAAACGCTACAATATGCAGTGGCACGGATTGCAGTACTGTCCCTGAGTGCTCAGGTGATAATGTTGATAACTGTGCAGTTACTGTGCTTGACCGCTATACATCCGCATTTAACTGGACTGAGACTAACTTTTCAGCTATCTGGCTGAGGCGGGCCTTTTTCACTGTAATAAACAGCGCTATAACGAATGTCCTAGGCGCTGGTCTAACCTTTGTTACAGGGGGCGATTATACCCAGTCCTCACTACTGCCAGGAAGCTTTATGCTGGCGGCTAAGAATGTGTTCATAGGCAACACTGAGGATGGAAATCCATTCTCATCCAATGCCGGACCTTTCAGCCAAGGCGGACTCAGTTGTGAGAATCCTATATCTGATAATAATTACTGTCTTTCCGTCAACGAAGGTATCAGTATGCCGCTCAGTAACTTCGCTATGAATCAGCGCCTTTTCAATATCTATGACGGACCCGCTAACCAGAGCTCAAACGCTTATCTGGATATTACAAAGACTGACGTCACTGATTGCACACCGGAGAAAAACGGTACATGTAGTGACAGTGACTGGATGTACGGAAGAGTGCTCGGTGTACCGAGAGACGTTGAAGAAGTTATAAACGGAAACGATGTAAAACGCGTGGTTAAAGATAATTGCATACTGCCCAACGCCGCTATAGCGTGGAAGCAGCCAAACGGTTTCTATTATCCTCCCGCTTTTCATTCCGACAACTTGTACTTTAAGAATGTAGATATCAGGCATTTTGTTCTAGAACCTCTATTTGAGCCCGGCACATTCAATACTGATTTCCCGGCTGTAAAAGAGAATTACTGTGTTTATAACTCCGCAAGCTTTCAAGGCTGGACTGCGATAGACCGCCAGACGATTTTGAACGATGACGACGGCTCACTTACCGGCGTAAAGAAAACTATCTCGGTCAATGAAGACCCGTTTTTTGGCGCTCCTATTGAACAGTTCCAGTGTCGTTCCGATGCTACAGCTAAAACCAGCCCCTATGAGTATGTATCGACTGTTATATACCCGGGCTGCGGACAGGGTTGCGGAGCCGATTGGACTACTAACTGCACTGCAGGCTGCTACGGTGTGCCTCTCATACGTCAGTTTCTGACGGGTCCCGAAGAAATGGAAGCTAATCCTGATACCGAGATACGTATGATGGGGCCTGCTATATCGGGAAGAATCAACCTTACGGCTAATAATGCTAATTACTATATAGACACAACCAGAAATCAAGTACAGGACAGTTTCCCACTGAGAAATAAATTTAAAGCTAACGAAACATATTACACATTTTTAATTTTTGCAAAGCCGGAGATTAGACAGACATATCAATTCTATGTGGGACAGGATGACAGTATTGATGAGGACAACCCCCAAATTGTAAATGCAGTTCGGACAAACATTGCAAACCTGGCTGTCCAATTCGACAATATTCCCGGTGGATGGCCTTCCTCATGGGAACGAGAGTACAACAGTAGCACGGGAATATTGAGCATTACTGTGGATATGAATGAATTTAAACAAAACTTCGATAAAGCAAAGGAAGAGAGCTGTAAGCCGATAAGCTTCTGTGAGTTTAAAAGTAACAGCTGCCAGTGCTCTGATCAGTTAAAAATTGACGACCCTGATCTATACGCCGAGTGCCAGAGGATAGATATCTGCAGATGGTCGGGCAACGATCCGGACTGTCCTGTGTTTGATGTTGGCGGTCAGATGGTTCCCCGGTGTCTGGGATTTGGAATAACTATGCCTGACAGCTTTGTCGCAGACGACGTCGACCGCCGTCCACAGCCCGTGTGTTTCCCTAACGACGGCGACTGGAATGTGCCGTGGCTTAAAGTCCCGGCGGACCTGGCAGGGCAGGAGTGCTTTGACCTTCCGACCCCTGACGCTATGTTCTGCAAAGTAAAAGGATCTCCGGGTGGCGGGGTACCTGGTCCGCCCGAGCCCCCCGTCAATACGCCCGAGCCTCCTGTGGATACCGTGGACCAGGACGGGGACGGCGTGCCTGATGCTATTGACGCCGATTCCGATAATGACGGGATTCCGGACGGTACGGAAACCGCCACGAACGGAATCAGCTCTTTGACATCGACACGCCTGGAAATACCGGCGGACCCCGACGGGGACGGCATACCTAATGAGCTCGATCTTGACTCGGACGGAGACGGACTTACGGACCACTTCGAGGCCGGGGGGACTGATGACGCCAATGGAGACGGCATAGCGGATAATTTCTCGGACGCGGACGGAGACGGGCTTAACGACGCGTATGATCCTGATCAGGGAGGAATTTTACTTCCGCTGCCGGATACGGACGGTGACGGAGTGCCCGATTTTCTGGATAATGTAAATGACAGCGGTGTCGGTGACAGCGCTGACGCCGGAAGCGACAGCTCGTGCGCCATATCAGGAGATAGAGGCGTTAAAGGCGGATTGGCCGGATTGCTCGTTTACGCTCTGATACCCGCGGGTGTGTTTATACGGAGACGGTTGAGAATTAGAACTTAGCGGTAATGAGATTACGGCTTTAGAGAATCAGAAACCGAAGTATAAGGGCTTTGTCCGGTACAGATCACGTACTGGCACTTTATAAGGGTTTCGGACACAGTTCGCATTAGCTGTGCTATTTCTTGTTCCACTGTGTATAAGGTGCTTTCCAGGCACTTTGTGCACCACTGTCTATTTTAATAACGCCGGAATAAAATCCCGGAGTGCGTTTTGTTTTTAGCAGAGCCGGCGTGATAAAATCCCGCGATCGGCATCGGCGATATTGCCGTTATTAAAGAGCTGATTGAACCTTTCCTCACTCATAACGAAGGAAATTATTCTTGTGTTGCCCCCCGGACGGGCCCTGTTTATCTCAGCGGCCTCGATTTATGAAAAGAGCTTGTTGGTTTTGTTTCTTCGCTGGGATTGATCCCACTGCGGCCTCTGAGAGCCACCTTCCCCTTTAAAAGGATTGAATAAATAGGCCATTAAGTGCTCCAGCTATTTATTGTCCCTGTATTTATAGAGTGTCCATCCGTTTTTACTTATTACATCTACGGGTTCGTATCTGGAGTTTATAAACTTAAATACATCATCCATTTTTGGAGATAGCAGACAATCTCTGGTATTTCCCCCTGCATTTATCCATTGTTTTCTCTCATTATCGTCAATAGGAGGAATTAATTCGTTTGTCATGGAAGTGTCAACGATTAAAGGTTTTTTTTGTGCAATGTCATCAAGGAATTCGTTTATCATTTCCTCCGTGTAATAACCGCAAGTATACAAAGGATACTGATAAACATAGCGAGTAGGAGCCTTGATTTCAGTAACATAATTTACGGATGACTCAGCCCCCCACATCAATAAATAGTTTTCATCTTTCGTGTATTTTCTGATTTTTTCGATTCCTGGATTGAGTTTCTGTTTATTTGATAATATGAGATCCTCAAAATTAGAATAGATCTTTACACATGTTAAGCCTGACATAGCAATTAGAAAAGCAAACGTCCACAGGTAGTTTAAGCTGACCGCGCGTTTAAATATGTTGATTTTTATAGAGGAGAATTGTGTGATAATGCTGAAAATAAAAAAACTCGTCAAAATTGCGAATATTGGCAGCCAGCATATGTAGTAGTGATTATATTGTCTACCCGAAAGAGCGGCCAAAATAAATTCAACGGGCATACCTATTAGACCGAGGCAAATTAAGTCCCTTTGGCTTTTTTGTAGCTTCAGCCCGCCTCCTATACTAAAAATTCCGACAATCCAAGTAACCAATGCTATTAGCGGAAGACCGGATGGAGAAAGCAATAAGAGTCCGTAATATATCGAGACTATTTTATCTCTTAAACTGGATGTGGAATGAATAAGGTTATATCTCAGAAATAAGTCAAAAAAATCATTGAGAGCATTATTCCATTCGAAGTAGAATAAAACGGGTATCAGAATAACAGTTGAACCGAGTATAAAAGCCAGAATTTGCTTAATAAGGTCATATTTTCGATGGCTTAAAACTCCCGCAAAAAAAATAAACAATGCAGCGGAAATTTGCATTCCCGTGTTATTTGGTCTCAACAAAAACGAAATCGAGAATATCGATCCTATGAGGAAAATATAAAATAGATTCGAGCTTGAATTTCTTGATCGCCAAAAAAAGTATAAAGTAGCAAAACTGAGAGGAAGGCTATATTCTTCTGTTAAGTTTCCACCGCTTTTTTCTCTAATACCGTCGTCATAAATTAAGTAAACTATAGCCAGGAGCCACGTTATAGAAGCAAAAACCGCCGGTATTCTTCCAAATGATTTGCTCATAACTATATATCCCAAAGAAACAGCAATAAAGAGCGAAAATAGCTCTACCAACAGCACCCCCCATTGAGACCCCTGGCCTATAAATAATCCAAGTGCATTAACGTAATAAATTACGGGTCCTTTATGATCCCAGATGTCGCGATAGGGGATGCTGCCGTCAAGAATCTGTTGTCCTACATATAGAAATACACCCGAGTCTCGATTGGGCAGATTTTCATTAGTTGGGAAAAAGAAAGTTCCTACTATCAGGACTAAAATTACAAATAGCAGGAAAATATAGATTGATTGGTCTCTTGCAAATTTTTTCATTTGCACAATAATTTCTTATAGATTTTCAATTTATAATTTGTGTAATTCATTGGGACCTTCATTGTTTGGAATCTGAATTATGAGGTAATAGTGTAAATAATTCAATTTCATTCGTTTTCTATAAAAACTTCGGTCTGATAATGCCGGGTTAATAATTCACAAATCCGCAATATATGCAAGGTACTTCCATGAGATGAGCACGATTAAATACATAGTTACTTCTCTTGTATTGGTAATATTGATAATTTGTTTGTTTATCCTTGGTGTATATATGCAGGAAACAAATGGCGGCTGGATAAAGTTTAAGAGAAACCCTGTGCTCGGAGGAAAACTGGGCACAGTGTTTGACGTTTCTGTTTTGAAGGAGGGAAATCTATACCGTATGTGGTTTTCATGGCGCCCGAAGGACAGTATAGCTCTGACCGAGAGTAAAGACGGCGTACACTGGAGTGAACCGGTAATTGTGCTCAGACCGAATAAGACTTCAGGATGGGAGAATAAGGTGAATCGACCAGTAATTTTGAAACATTCCGATAAGTACCATATGTGGTATACGGGGCAAACTGATAATAACTCATACATTGGGTATGCAGTTAGTCCGGACGGTATAAAATGGACGAGGGGTAGTGATAAACCCGTACTCTCTCCAGACCGGCCATGGGAAAAGGTCGCCGTTATGGGTCCACATGTCCTCTGGGATGAAAAAGAGCAGATATTCAAAATGTGGTACTCAGGTGGTGAGCAGTATGAACCGGATGCGATAGGATATGCTACAGGCACCGATGAATATACATGGATAAAGTACCCGGAACCTATATTTCTGCCATCCGAGGGCTTCGGATGGGATAGTTACAAAGTTACCGGAGGACAGATACTCCAGCTCGATGGATGGTATATAATGTTTTACATCGGCTTTAAAGACATTGACCACGCTATGATAGGTCTTGCGCGTTCGCCTGATGGAATAGATAATTGGGAAAGACACCCGGCAAACCCTATTATCAAACAGGGTGGTTATAGGGCTTGGGATAGCGATGCGGTCTATAAACCCTTTGCAATTAAGAGCGATAACCTTTGGTATCTCTGGTATAATGGCCGGCGCGGCGGTACTGAACAGATAGGTCTAGCTACACATAAAAAGGAAGATTTTGCATTTGACGAAGCAAATTAGTTTGCTGTATCTCGAAGTTTGTTCACACAGTATGACCTGGTTGGGCTGTATAAGCATATTTTTCCCCGATTTCAGAAATTGTAATTCTCAGAGGTGTTATAAAAAAACATAATAATAAACCCTCGCTTCATGAGAAATTTAAATTGTGTAACCTGACTCAAAAAAGAATCCCGGTTTCGATTGTGATGCCGGTTTTTAATGAAGAAGGGGTAATAGAGAAGGTTGTCCGCGACTACCATGCGGAAATTGTTAGACAGCTTCCCGGCTCTGAAATGGTTGTGGTAAATGACTGCTCAACAGATAGCACTCCGGTAATTTTGAGAAATCTGGCTCGTGAGTTGGAAGGAGTGAAGATTCTACAAACTGAGAAGAACTCCGGCCATGGTAAAGCGCTTCGTCTTGCGTATGAAAACGCCAAGCGCGACTTAATTTTTCATACGGACAGCGATTATCAATTTGATCCAAAAGATTTTTGGAAGCTCTATAGAGAATCAGAGGGTAACGATCTTGTAATCGGCTATAGAGCAGTACGCCACGACCCAATCCCTCGTCTGCTCATTACCAATATCTTGAGGCTATCCAACATGTTCTTATTCGGTTTCAATATTAGAGATGCTAATAGTCCTTTCAGGATCGTGCGAAAAGACTGTCTGGATGAGTGTTTTAATGCGATCGATCCCGATGCATTCGCACCTTCCATTATGCTGGCTGTCACGGCGAGGTGGAAAGGTTATCGTGTCAAAGAGGTAGCTGTAACCCATCTTCCCCGGCTGACTGGTGAGGTGTCGATTAAAAAGTGGAAACTGCTTAAAGTCTGCTTTCTCTCGCTATCACAAAATTTGAAATTGAGGAAGGCGCTTAGAAATTCTTGCAAGCATCGTTGATTTATATAAAGCGGATGACTGTGATAGCTATTGTGTGGGGTTTAAATATGGGGTTCAGGATTGAGAGGGCGCCAGCACACTGTAAACAGGCATTCGGATCTACGGGTTAAAAAGATGAGAGAGGATTGGTTCCTATTTATTAAAGAGTCCTCTTTCAAGCGGCGCTGCTAAAATGAAAAACTGGTCGCAACTACCACATGTTCAAACTGACTTACTCCCAAAGAAATGTCGAATTTGCCCATATGGACAATGTCGGCGCCTACCATTTTTTGCTTCTCATAGTACTTGATGATTTCGTTTTTCATGAGCTCATCAATATCTTCCTTCACGATTACAAGCGTATCATCCCCTTCCCCGCCGACTGCGTAATCCGTAAATTCGAGATTGTTTTTGACATTGTACACAAAGGTGTCGTTACCATCTCCGAGGTTAATGAAATCGTTACCGGCCCCGTCGTCAACAGTATCGTTGCCGTCCCCGCCAATGATATAATCATCACCGGGACCGCCCAGAATTTTATCGTCCCCCTCGCCGCCCGAAATCAGGTCATCTCCCTCACCCGCTTCTATAAAATCGTCTCCCCCTTTTCCGGCAATGTTGTCGTTGCCATCGCCCGTATTTATCCTGTCATCTCCCTCCTTGCCGATTACGACATCGTCTTTGCTTACCTCCGCTTCTTCGTTTGTTTTATTTTCGGGATCGGCGGTAACAGGGGTTTGCGGGGTTATAAAAAGCGTAAGAAGTGCAATCAAGAACACATGGTTATATTTCATCGTTAATCCTCGCTTTATAGTAATATTATAACTATACCCTATGTTTTTATGAGCCCCGGATCAGCAATAGTGTTAACGTGCCGGAGGGCACTGAAATATTGGTGATACAGGAAGGGCTTTTGGAGGCAGGTAATAAATCCGGGCTAAACTGTATCTGTGTTTGCATTGAGGGTTTCATGTAGAGTTTGTAAAAGTGTTTCCGCCGTGTAAGGCTTTGATAAAAAAGCGGATATTTCGGCGCCGGTCTCTTCAGCAAGATTGTATTGCTCTTTTAATCCACTGGCAGCGATAATTTTAACCCCCGGGTTAATTCTATTCAGCTCTCGAATGACCGACCGACCATCCATAACGGGCATCATCATATCTACCACAACAACTCTGATTTCTTCCTTGTTTTGTTTGTATAAAGCCACGGCTTCAACTCCATCATTTGCTGTGATTGCTCTATAGCAGCATGTTTCCAGTATTGCTTTGGCAATCTTGCGAATTGAAACCTCATCGTCAACAACCAGCACCAATTCTTCATGTCCCATAGGTAATTCAACTTGCTTATCTTCCGTTTTCCGCTTGTCGGGCGTTTCAACAGCCGGCAAATGAACCTTAAATTTCGTTCCTCTTCCTAATTCACTATACACATTAATAAATCCGCCGTGGCTTTTTACAATTCCAAACGCTGTCGAAAGACCAAGACCCGTACCTTCATCCGCTTTTTTTGTCGTAAAAAAAGGCTCGAAAATTCTGTCCAGAATCGCAGGAGGGATACCGGTACCATTATCGGAGACGGTAATAACAATGTACGGACCAACTTTAGCGTCTATACTCGTCTGCGCATAGCTTTCATCAATTGACAGGTTTTCAGCGGTGATACTTAAAATACCGCCGTTTGACATAGCATCACGAGCGTTTACGCATAGATTCATTAGAATCTGGTGGAGGTGCGTAGGATCTCCGTTTATAGCCCAGAGGTCTTCCGGCACGTCAGTTTGAATCTCAACTGATTTTGGGAATGTTTCTTTTGCGATCTTTACAACTTCGGACACAAGATGTCTCACTTGAAGAACCGTGCGCTCACCTTTGATCCCCCGCGCAAAGGAGAGAACCTGGTTTACCAAGCTACTCCCGCGTTTGGCGCTTGTTTCGACCGTGTCTATCAAATTCCGGCTCTTCTCATCCGGGAGCCTTTGCCGCAATATCTGGAGCGCCATCATTATAGGTGTAAACAGGTTGTTAAGATCGTGCGCGATTCCTCCGGCAAGTGTGCCGACGCTTTCCATACGTTGTGCCCGCAGCAGCTGTGATTCGAGTTTCTTGTTCTCTGTAATATCTTCAACTGTTCCTTCGTAGTATAAAACAGCGCCGTCATCTCCCAGAGCGGCTCTTGCGTTTTCTCTGACAAAAATCACGGCGCCGTCCTGTCTTTTCCATGTGGATTCCAAACCCTTAATTTCGCCTTCTCGTTTGATGAGTTTTTTAAATTGACTCCGCTTGGAGGTAGTTTCAAATCCCTCCTCTTCCAGGTTGCGTGAGGTTAACTCATCGAAGGAAGAATATCCCAGTATTTGAACCAACCTGGGATTAGCCATGAGAATGCGACCGTCAGGAGTTGTACGATAGATTCCTAACTGGGAGTTTTCAAATATGGTTCTAAAACGCTCTTCGCTTTCTCGTAATGTCTCCTCAGCCCGTTTGCGCTCGACAACTCGCCCAAGCTGAGTGCCTACGTGAGACATGACTTCCAATAATCGCTCATCAGGCTCCAGAGCGTCGGTAGAGAAAAACTCAAGTACCGCTACGACCTCACTCCCCACTAACACGGGGAGACCAAAACCGGCCCTCACTCCAATGTCCTGCGCCTGTTTCGCTCTCGGAAAATTGGAGTCCTTTGTCACGTCCACAATCCACTCCGGTTTGCCGCTGACGAATATCCGTCCCGGCAAACCGACTCCCGGAGTGAAATGAGTAATTTCAGTGATTTTGCGAAACGTCTCGAATTGCTGAGCGCTCTCAGAATTCCAGATAGATGTGGGAATCAGTTCATCAGAGTCCCTACCGAGCATGTAAGCGTGTCCGACGGGCCATCCGGTATGAACGCAAACCTTATTGACCGCGACACGAATCGCTTCCTCGGTAGTGGAGGACTCATTAGCGGCGACCGCTATTAGCTGAAGCAGTTCGAGCTCCTCTTGCCTCTCGTAAAGCTCGCGAATACTTTTCTCGGTAATCGCCTCGGCCTCGAGCCTGGCTTTACGTTCCCTCTCGAGCCGCTTCTTGAGGCGAGTCAGCTCGCTGGTTACGCTCATGCTTACCTTTTCCTGAATGAAATCCTGAGAATACACTTTTCGTCTCCCCGGTTCATGCATTTCGGCTGTTCTATTATCACGTCTTCTCCATAGTGAGCCGCTGCGCCCTCGATCAAACCCTCGGCAAACGCACAAAGTCTTCGTGCGGAGCTGTACCCCATTACGAGTACCTCCTCCGATGATACATCGTAATCAAATTCGGGTACATCGGCACCGGGGTAAATCTTTCGAACTTCCGGATGAATGATGTTATTCAGAGTGAGCAAAAACGGCCGTGTGGATTTATGCCCCTCCATGAACTTCGGGTATCTCTGGGTAAAAAGAGGGAAGGCATTGCGGCCGAACCAGCGGACGATAGCGTCCCTGGGCATGTCGAGAGCCGAAGACGCCGCTCTGATGAGCTTAATCAGGTCCTCGTCAGGATAGTTTCCCAATGATGTGTAAACGCCGTCCAATCGGGCTTCCTCAAGGAGGGAATCCCACGTATCCTCACCGTACTCACGCCGGACTGTTTCCTCAAGCAGATTAAAAACAATTCCCTTCATATTGCCCCTTCACTCCTTCGAATGCCTCGTTCAGTCTTGTGAAATATGTCTAATTTCTAACTAAAAGTGGTATACACAAATTTTCTAAATATCTTTTCTTGAAATCCGTGCATTAGTTTCCGCCGTTTCGGGAACGGCTTCCAGCACTTCTATTTCCCCCGATGATAGATGCATACCAAACATCCCGCCGGGGTTTACTATTAAACTTGCAAGTCCGCCTTCCAGATAGGTGTCCTTGCTCCGGGGAGGTAAATTTACAGGTAAAACTAACACCGCCGTGCTCGGTTGTGTCGGGTAGTAAGACAGGTAATAACTTACTCTTACTTTTATCTCTTTATAGGCTACGTCACTTGTGTTCTCGATCGTTACGTTGTGCATAGTGGACATACCCCACGCTGCGTAAAAGGACCAGTCTGTGATCTTGATTCCGGGAGATTCGTTTAATTCGGCTTTAGCTTCGCTTTGAGGGAATATAGCGGCGGCCATAGAAACTGCTAGGAACGCTATCAGCGTACTTAAAAATCTTGTTTTTCTTCCCTTTTTTTGAGCAATAGACATTTTCTCTCCTTTCTTATCCTTCATTTATTTTTATTAATTATTATTGCAATATACATACCAGAAAGTAGGGATGGGTTAGTTTAAGGATATAAGATGTTGAAAAAACACGAGATTTCTTGGTTTTCCCTTAATTGTAAATCGAACCTGGATGGCGTTTTTTACAAAGCTGGTAATTGATATGACAAAAATTGTTATTAATTTATAATTACTTAGAAAGGGATTATGTATTTATCTTTCTTACTTTTATTATGAAGATTGGAGGAATGTGGTAGCCCCTACGGGATTTGAACCCGTGTTTTAGCCTTGAGAGGGCTACGTCCTAGGCCAGGCTAGACGAAGGGGCCGTATGAAGTTTCAGAGAAAATAGAATTTATCACAAGAATGAATAAAATCAAAAAATTTAGTTTTTGCGCGCCGGCTTTATTGTATCGACAGAAAAAGCTTAACGGCTGTATAATTAATTGCGCTGGAGGTTTTTAGGTAGTTGTTCAATAAGGTTGTTATTTGACTACATCTAATCCGGCCTTCCGGCCTCATACATGATCGAGGTCGTTGGAAGGATGAAGAAAAGGCAAATATTTCTTCTTTTTCTTGATAAAAAGAAGCAAAAATCACCGACAAACAGAAATGGCTAAAAATAAATTACTATGTCTAAAATATTTTAATTCTATCCGCAGCCCTAAAATATTTTTACGACTTCGTAATTCATTTTCTTGACGCAATTTCTGTAATGTCGGGGTAAGTCGAATGACAAAAGGATGACATCCTTCGACGGGCTCAGGATGAACGGTTTAAAAGGCGAGATTCTGAAACGAGTTCAGAATGACAAACATATAAATCCTTTGACTGCACACGATGTGTGCGCTCAGGATGAACGGGTTAGAGATTCCGAATAGAGCCTGAAATGAGTTCGGGACATGATTCAGGGTGAAGACTAAAAAAAGCTAGATTGCCGCGCTCGCAATGACAAGGAAAGGGTTCCTGTGGTTGATCGAAATTACATGTTTCGACAGGCTCATGGTGACGGGGCTATTTAAATGATCTAATTGATACCCCGTGCCTTTATAAAAAGAGGGAATGAAAAATCAAGAAACAAAACAATATGTAAAGACATTTTGTAACGAAAGATTATAGGTTCAAAACTGAATGGGAGGAGCAAGCGAATCAAAAAGTTACTTACGATAAACGGGATACTGCTTTTACTACTTTTTATATTTGCCGCGTGTGACGGCGGCTCTGAGAGCGGAGACGGCTCCACAGGCGGAACAGGGGCGGTACTGGACGAGCCCCTGAGCGGTCCCGCTTTGAATCCTCCTTCAAATCCCTCTCCACCTGATCCCGATGCAGGCGGGCCGCTTAATGACTTTCAAGCCGCCATGCTGGACCTGATAAACGAGGCGAGGGCTCAGTCGAGGAATTGCGGCGGCAACTTTTTTCCGGCCGCCCCGCCCGTCGGCTGGGACACGAGGATCGAGAGCGCCGCGCTTAATCACTCAATCGACATGGCCCAAATGAGAGAGCTAACTCACATAGGCTCGGACGGCAGCGACCCGGGCGACAGGCTGCTTATGGAGGGCTATGACTGGTTTACGTTCGGCGAGAACATACTTGTCGGACTCGATAACGGGGCCAATGTAATAGATAACTGGCTCAATTCGCCGGCCCACTGCGCCATAATAATGAACCCTGTTTTTGAGGAAGCGGGCGTCGGAGCGGCCGGGGGGATATTTCAGGGCAGTGGCGCTATGTACTGGACTCTTGACCTCGCGACCGAGAACGACTGACCCTGTATAAAAGCGCTTTCCTTGCTAAAGCGCGCCCGTTTTGATATTCTGAATGCCAGGCATATGACGGATCATACCAAGGAACTGGGCCTTATTACGAGCGGCTCGCTCATTGAAGGGCTTCAAATGAAACTGAGCCCCGAGAGGAGCATCGAGGAAGTCAAGGCCGGCAAATTCGTAGTCGTCTCGGGCATGTATCACCAGTTCTTCTCCCTTATTACGGACGTAAGGCTTGACGCCTCTTCCCCGAATATACTGATAAACCCCCCGTCACAGGAGGACGAGCTTCTGCGGCAGGTGCTTTCGGGCACGAACACATACGCGACTGTCGAGCTTAGGCCGATGCTCATGCTCTCCCACAGGGACGAGGAGCTGAGACCCGTGAAGACAATACCGCCACATTTTGCAGAAGTTTCGGAGGCGACACGGAAAGACGTGAGCACGGTTTTCGGCACGGAAGACGGGAAGGGCAGGTTCTTCAACATCGGGACGCCTCTCGACATGGAAATACCCGTCTGCGTCAATCTGGACAGGTTCGTCGAGCGGAGTAACGGGATATTCGGCAAGAGCGGGACCGGAAAGACCTTTCTTACAAGGGTGATGCTCGCCGGGGTAATCAGGTACGGCAAGGCAGTGAACCTTATATTCGACATGCATAACGAGTACGGATGGGAGACGGAAAGCGAGGACTCGAAGGGTTTTGTGAAAGGGTTGAAACAGCTATTCCCGGACAAGGTCGCCATTTTTTCGCTCGACCCCGATTCGACAAGAAAGAGGGGGAGGAAGCCTGATGTAGAAGCGTTCATTTCACTCGACCAGATCGATATAGAAGACATAGCTCTACTTCAGGACGAGCTTCAGCTGAACACCACGGCTATCGAGTCCGCCTTCGCAATCTACAGGAGGTACGGCGGCAAGTGGCTGAGCGAGCTTCTCTCTTGGGACGAAGAGGAGCTTGGAAATATCTCAAAAGAGCTCGGAATTCACATGCAGTCCCTCTCCGCGATGAGAAGGAAGCTCAACCGGATCAGGGCGCTTCCCTTTATAGTCGAGGATAACGCTCAGAGTGAAGGGACGATAAAGAAAATAATAGATTATCTGGGGCGCGGTATTAACATAGTGCTTGAGTTCGGCAGAAGCAACAGCACGCTTGCCTATCTGCTCGCCGCTAATATCCTGTCGAGACGCATACATGATTTTTATATAGACAGAACGGAAAGGTACCACGCTACCAAGGATCAGTCGGACAAGCCGAGGCAGCTTATGATTACGATAGAGGAGGCTCACAAGTTCCTTAACTCACACGCGGCGAAGCAGACTATATTCGGCACGATAGCGAGGGAGCTTAGAAAGTACTCCGTGACTATGCTCATAGTGGATCAGCGCCCGTCGGGTATAGACGACGAGGTCATATCGCAGGTGGGAACTAGGATTACGGCTCTGCTTAACGACGAGAAGGACATACAATCGGTGCTCACGGGGGTTAGCAATACGTCGGGGCTGAGGTCCGTTCTCGCGAGCCTGGACACGAAGCAGCAGGCTCTTATTCTGGGGCATTCGGTCCCGATGCCTGTAGTAGTTAAGACTAGAGAGTACGGCGAAGAATTCTACAGGGAAATTTCCTCAGCGCTTGAAGAGGGGAAATCAGGGGAGTACGTGGAGGAGCTTTACGGGTGATTTAACCGTTATGCTCCATGCATGAATGTCGGTTAACCTTCTGTGCGTAAGTCCTTTTTAAACCGTTTGAAGTTCTTTACATAGTGCTCTGCTGATAACTTAAGCTCTTCTATCTCCTTCTCCGTGACCTCCCTTGCCACCTTGCCCGGAGAGCCGAGCACCATCGAATTGTCCGGGATTTCCTTACCCTGTGTGATAAGGCAGTTGGCGCCGATTATGCAGTTTTTTCCGATCTTGGCGTTATTCAAAATCACGGCGTTTATTCCGACAAGGCTGTTATCCCCGATAGTGCATCCGTGAAGCATGGCCTGGTGCCCCACCGTGACCCCCCTTCCAACAGTCGCGGGAACGCCTTCGTCGGCGTGTATGACAACACCGTCCTGAATATTCGTGTCCTCCAGTATAGTGATGGGGTCGTGGTCTCCCCTCAGGACCGCGTTGAACCAGATGCTTACGTTATTATGGATGATAACGGAGCCTATGACTACGGCATTATCCGCGATGAAATAGTCCCCGCCTATTATTTCGACTTTTCGCTCTCCGAGTGAGTATATCAATTTGATCCTCCTGTGTGATAGCACATAATCGAAGATATTCGATTGGGATAAGTTAATTTTACCCAGGATAGGGGTTACCTATTATTAAATTATTCTGTGCCATCCTTTGATTCCCCTCGTGAAATAAACCCGGAACGTGGGGGTCGTTTTTAAGTAATCGTATATTTGAAGCGCCTCATCTTCGTCTCCGAACACGGCGAAAACAGCGGAGCCGCTTCCCGTCATTAGTACGTTCTTCGCTCCCAGGGAGAAGAGTATCTCTTTGTAGGCCTTTATCTCAGGATGGAGCGCAGATGCCGGGAGCTCCAGATCGTTCATCAGAGGGAAATCGCCGTCCCCGCTTTTGAACCGCTCAATGTCCTCAGCTATATCTCTCCCGTCCCCCGTTTCCATAACGGTATCTTTGTTCAATTCGTCCCATTTTCTGTAGATATCCGCGGTGGCTATCTCAAGGTTCGGGCAGAGGACCACATAGCAGAAGAGAGGAAAGTCCCTGAGCACTGTAATTCTTTCTCCGATACCGTGGACTAGAGCGGTTGCGGAGCGGATGAAAAAGGCTACGTCAGCCCCTAGTCCGGGAGAGAGAAGGAATAAGTCCTCCTCCGTGAGCGCGTTAAATATCCTGTTCATTCCCGTGAGCACCGCGGCAGCGTTGCCGCTGCCTCCTCCGAGGCCTGCTCCCGTAGGAATCTTTTTCTTTATATGAATCTTTACGCCTGATTTGAGACCGGCTTTCTTCAGGTAAATTTCCGCGGCTCTTGAGGCGAGATTATAGGCTCCTGAAGGGATTTCGATGCCGCTCGACGTGAACTCGATTCCGGGGGTATCGATCGTCTCTACGCGAACCTCGTCGAACAGGTCTACAGGCTGCATTAACGATCTTATCTCATGGTATCCGTCGGGCCTCTGTCCGAGCACCTCGAGGGTTAAATTTATTTTTGCCGGCGAAAGCAGTGTTATGGAGCGCATGGTGAGTTTACCGAGCTACAATTTAATGGATATTGCGGGATTTTCAATCGAAATAATTTAACATTAGTCCGGATGTTGATTTTTACCTTGAGATCAGAAGTTTGCATTTTCTTTCCAGTTAAAATAAAAGGGGGAGTTTTATTAATTTTATGAGATTTGCAATATAAATTCTGCATGGTTGAAACTGCAAAACTATTGAATAGATACAGGTGGTTATGCGGGCGTAATAAAAATTATGGCGAAAATGTACGGACTGCCGGAAATAAGGACTTGACATTTAAAGTATCGTACTTTAATTTATATTATAAAATTAAACATCGCACTTAAAATCATCCTCCATCCTCCTTTAAGAGAACGGGAGTAATTCTTAAACTGAGAATTACTCCCGTTTTTGCATTTGAGGCCTGTCATTTAGAGTCAGAGAATATTTGAAAGCCGCACGAAATTTTCAAGTAAGGTATTCTTTAAATTGTTTTTCTCTACAAACAAAACCTAGTTTATTTGACAGGATTATTTATATGAATCCCAGACGCATATTAGCATCCGTTTTATTGGTCGCGATTATTCTGCCCATAATGAGCTGCGTGTTTTTGAGACTGCACAAGGTACAGAACCAGCTCAAATCATTTGAGGAAAACTTCGAGCTTAACGATGAAGGCGGGCTCACTCTAGTATTTCTCAATCCTGTGCTCAAATCGGACGATATGGTCTGGCTCATGAAGAACGGCCCTTACTCTGTAAAAGAGAAGGAGCGGGAGGAGTTATGGACCTATGTGTTCGAGAAGCAGTATCTGCTCTCAAATGATGAAAACGGCGAATATGATATCCCTGTTTTAATGGTGATGCGGGAGGATATGGTGGCGGAGATAACCTTCCCGGAGCGCTTTCTGAAAAACCTGTCGATCCCGCTTTTAAAGAGAATGTTTTCATCTATGGGAGACGCGGATATAAGCAAGCTCAAAAAGAGCGCCAGCTCTGAGTTCAAGGGAGATAATCCGGACGAGATTCCAAAAATGGAGAATATCGTAGAAACGCTCGGTCAGCCGTACGACACCGAGCAGTCCGACAAGTCCACGAAATTTACATACCTGTATTATCTTAAGAGCGACGTGCCCGTCTCAGGGAGTAACGACTTCGAGTTCAAAACGGAGTTTGTTTTCAGCAAAGACGATAAAGCCCTTCAAAAGGCAACGGGCACAATAAGGGGCTTGAGCATGTCGCTCGATTTCAGCCGGAACTAGAAATATCTCTTCAAGCTGTTACAGATTACTTCCCGGGAGTGGCGCTAGTTTTTGAGTCTCAGACCCTTCGGAACGAAAAAGAATTCCGACAGATCGAATAGACCCTGCACTAAAAGCGCAAGGACAGCGGCAGGTATTGCGCCCTCCAGAATCAGCCCCATATTGTCGAGCCTTATGCCCGTCAGGATAGGCTGACCGTATCCGCCCGCGCCTATAAGCGCTCCGAGGGTGGCGGTTCCCACGTTGATAACAGCCGATGTCTTGATTCCCGAGAGAATCGACCTTGAGGCAAGCGGCATTTCGATCAGTCTCAGGCGCGCCAAAGGGGGCAGTCCGAGCGCCTCCGCCGATTCCCTTACATCGGACGGAATATCCTGAAGGCCCGAATAGGTGTTTCTGACGATGGGTAGCAGGCTGTAGAGGAAAAGAGCGACGATTGCAGGCACGGTTCCTATTCCGAAGAAGGGGATCATAAACACGAGAAGCGCGAGCGACGGGAGGGTTTGTATAATACCCACCAGTCCCAGGACGGCGTGCCCGACTCTTTGATTTTTAAAGGCCAGGATTCCGAGGGGAATCGAAAGAATAATGGCTGCGCCCAGAGAAACGGCCACAAGGAACAGATGCTCCACTGTGTTTCGGTAGAGCCTGGCCAGAAAACTGTCTTGAGCCGGGTCGGTTTTAAGGGATATCGTTTCATTGAGAAAGTCTGAGGCAGCCCGGCTTTCGGGAATTCCTTCTATTTTGACAGAAGCGTTCATCCCCGACATCGCCGCTTCCGGTATGAGATTCTCAAGGCTCAATATCGCTTTAAGCGCCTCCGGATGAGTGTCCTCAATTTCTTTCCGGTAGAGAATAACCGCGTTATAATCGGTGAAGTGCTTGAGGTCGTCCTCCAGAACCAGGATGCCGTAATATTTTATCTCGGCATCCGTTGCGTATAAATCGATTACGTCGATGCCCCCGTTCTCAAGCCCCCTGTAGGCGAGATCGTGATCGAGTCCCGTTACGTTTTCGTGAGGAAGGCTGTAGCTCCTTTGGAGGCTCGGCCAGCCGTCTCCACGGTCCATAAACTCATTTGAGAATCCGAACCTGAGACCGGGAAATCCTCTGAGGTCGGAAATCTTCGTTATTCCAAGCTTATCCGCAAGCGCTTTTTTCATACCCAGCGCGTATGTGTTATTGAAACCGAGCGGCCGGCTCATCTCGATATTATGGAGAGCCAGCTCGGCTTTTAACCCTCTCGTATCTGAAATATTTTTTCCCGATAGTATCTCCTCCGTAATGGTGCCCGTGTACTCGGGATAGACATCTATGTTTCCTTCTAGAAGCGCGTTCCACAGGACTCTCGTACCTCCCAGTTCCTTTCTGTATTCGACGCTTGCCCCTTCGCTTCTTGCGAGCTGGGAGATGAGCTCGCCCAGTATTACGGACTCGGTAAATGTTTTGGAGCCGATTTTTAATTTATCTTCGGACGTGTCCTGAGCGGAACAGCCGTGCAGGATGAGAAATAAGGGGATAAGGAGTAAACAGGGAATTTTCAATCGGCCGCATCTCCCGTGAAATTGACCGGACTCCGCTGCGCGTTTATGAATTTAGTGACGAATCTGTCGGAGGGCCGCCTGACCAGGTCTTCAATGCTTCCTTTCTGCAAGATTCTTCCTTCTCGCATAAATACGATGTTGTCGCCCAGGAAACCGGCCTCGCCTATATCGTGCGTAACCATGACCACCGTTTTGCCGAGGTTGCGAAATATCTCTTTAAGATCGTTTTGAAGCTCGCTCCTTATGAGGGGATCGAGCGATCCGAGCGGCTCGTCAAGCAGCAGTATATCGGGATCGAGCATCAGGGCGCGCATTAAGCTCACCCGCTGCCTCTGACCTCCCGAGATCTGAAGCGGGTATCGATTTAGGGCATCCGGTGGGAATTTTGTCAATTCGCAGAGCTCATCAATTCGGGCCTTGATATCTTCGTTGCCGCGTCCCAGATACCGCGCCATGAGGGATACGTTCCCCTCTGCCGTCAGATTCGGGAACAGGCCGCCCTCCTGTATTACGTAACCCATCTTCCTCCTGAGAGATATTAAGCTTGACGGGCTCAGGCTCGTCCCCTCTATGAGCACTTCACCGCTGTCCGGCGTCACGAGGCCCGTGATGACCCTCAGAAGGGTGGATTTGCCGCATCCGCTGGGCCCGATAATAACGGTTGTTCTACCGGCTTCTAGAGACAGATCGATGTTGTCTGCCGCTACTGTTTTCCCGTAAGATTTCGATATATTTCTAAGCTCGATCAAATTACATCCTTAATCAAATTCAATTTTCTTAATATATCATATTCGTTGAGCAGGAATTTGGCAGGAGCTCGGTGATTGGCCACTTCGGTCGGAACGCGCAGGATTTTAACTCTAAAACTTGATAGAGGAATACCCTCGGATGTATTGCAATGTTATCAAAGTCGGCGGGATTACCAGCCCTCTGTTCCGCGCTCGCCCTTGAAGGGACCGGTGATGTCGCTTGTAATCCAGCCACCGTAAAATTCGCCCGGCTGGGCTTTTACAAGCTCGCCGTCAACGTAGCAGGCGTCCATGCGCCCGGGGTAGAAGGCGACGTAATCTTGAATGGACTCATATCCGGCTGTAGGGTCGGGATAATACCAGGCCGCGTCCTCGGCGCGCTTATCGTGTACTTCCAGGGTGTAATATGAGGCAATGCCCTTCCATTCGCAATAGGTGGTTCTCCCGCTCTTTATAAGGTATTTCATTTCGATGTCCTGCGGCGGGATATAGAATACCGGAGGACTGCTCGTTTCAAGCACCCTTTTAGCATCTGTGGAATCCGCTATCAGTATGTTGTTGAAAAAGACTTCGACGTGTTTGTCCGTATCCTCGACTGCCGGGGGTCTCGGATAGTCCCACACGGATTCCTGACCCGGTCCGGGTTCTATTCGTTTATGTTTCATAGTAGTTTGTTGAAACCTTCACAAATATAGAAATAGATTAAAACGCCGTCAGATACTGTATGCTGAACTTGTTCTCTTTATCTGTCCATACCTCGTCAACTCTGAATGACCCCGAAACCAGTTTCTTGAATCCTTCCAGCGAGTATTTGTATGAGTATTCGGTCAATATGGATTCGTCCTTCCTGAAGCGGTAACGTGTACCGTTAACGCGCACTTCCTGATCGGCAAGGCTTACAAGATGCATTTCGATACGACTCTCCTTTTCATTGTAGAACGCGTCGTGCCTCCACATGCCGATATTGAAGTCGGAGCCTATCTCGCGGTTTAATCTCCTGAGAATATTCAGATTGAATTCGGCTGTTACGCCTTTACGGTCGTTGTACGCGTCTTCGAGAGTCTTTACGTCCTTTACAAGATCAACCCCGATAAGGAGACCGCTTCCCTTCCCGGCCCATTCGGCTACGCTGTCTATGAAACGTTTTGCAGAGACGGGCGGGAAATTCCCTATGGTTGAGCCCGGGTAATAAACAACCTTGCGTGAGTACGGAAAGTCGAAATTCGGCAGGCTGAAAGGCTGCGTATAATCCGCGTATACGGGCATGATTCTTAACTCGGGGTAGTCCCGCGAGAGAATTTCCGCCGAATCCGTAAGATGTTCTTCCGATATATCTATGGGGACGTAGCCCGCCGGATTCAGGAGATTCTCAATCAGCAACCTTATCTTTATACTGCTTCCGCTGCCGAGCTCAATCAGAAGGCAGTTCTCTCCCAGAACGGAGCAAATGCTGTCAATGTTTTGCTCCATTATCGCAATCTCCGTACGAGTGGGGTAATATTCCTCAAGCTCGGTGATCTGATCGAACAGCTGTGAGCCCCTTTTGTCGTAAAAAAGCTTGGATGGCAGCTGTTTCTGCGGTCTTTCGAAGCCGTCGATAACCTCGGATAGAATATCTTCTATCTCGGGTTCGAATTTTTTTACTTTAAGCAGGTTCTTATTCATCGGGTCATATTTTAGATGGCGCTAAACGCCGTTTGGATTTAAAAAATTTTCTTTAAGAGGAATCTTTAGCCAGTCTGAGACCCGTGAATTGCCATCTGGCATCCGGGGGGAAGAAATTCCTGTATGTTTTTCTTATATGCGATTTCGAGGTTGCGCATGACCCTCCTCTCAATACAAACTGATTGCACATGAACTTGCCGTTGTATTCCCCGAGAGCACCGGGAAGCGTTTTGAAGCCCGGATAAGAGGAGTAGGCGCTCTGAGTCCATTCCCATACGTCCCCGTACATTTGCTGAAGAGAATCCTTACCACCCTTTTCGTTTAAGGGTGCGGGATGAAAGTTTCTGTCGCCGACGAAATTACCCTCTATCGGCAGGTCTCCCGCGGCAATTTCCCACTCGGCTTCTGTAGGAAGCCTCGCCCCCGCCCAGCGGGCATAGGCGTCCGCTTCAAAATAGGAAAGATGGCATACGGGCTCGTGAGGAGAGACTTTGCGCATACCGGAGAGCGTAAACTGAGTCCATTCACCGTCTCTTAATTCCCAGTAAAAGGGCGCGTTCCAGTTATTTGTCTCGACCGTAGCCCAGCCCTCGGACAACCAGAGCTCCGGGGTCTCGTATCCCCCGTCTTTCATGAATTCCATATATTCACGGTTCGTTATAAGGCGGGACTGGAGTAAAAACGGATTGAGAAAGACCTTGTGAAGCGGGAATTCGTTGTCGTATCCGAACCCCTTGCCCTCGTGTCCGATGGAGTAGATTCCTTCCTCGAATGCAATCCATTCGGCGGGTGGTGGGGTGTGTGCTTTATCCGAGCCGTTTACCGGTTTTTCGCTAATATATCGCGGGTGGAGGGGATTTTCGGAAAACACGTGCTTAATATCTGTTACTATCAGTTCCTGGTGCTGCTGCTCGTGATGTGTCCCGATTTCGATTACGGGCGCGTACTCTTTCCATTCTTTATCATCCGCATCTTCCATGAACCGAATCATGTGCTCATCTACAAAGTTCCGGTAGTTATAGGTTTCCTCGACAGTGGGTCTCGATATTAGTCCGCGCTTGGGACGGAAATGCCTCTCCCCCGCCTGCACGTAATAGGAATTAAAGAGGTACGCGTATTGAGGGCTAGGGGATTTGTAATCTTTTATCGCCTCTGAAAGGACGAAGGTTTCGAAAAACCAGCTCGTATGAGCGAGATGCCACTTTGTAGGGCTCACATCGGGCATGGACTGTATTACACAGTCCTCTATCTCAAGCGGTTCGGCCAGGGCGCCCGAAAGCTCCCTTACGGATTTATAACTTTCGATTAACCGCTCTTTAGAATGATTATTATTCGAGCCGGTTATTTCTTCTTTCGTTTCCGCGCGCGACACGGTTTTTTTTGCCATTTTGATTCTCCCGGGAGGAGTAGCTCCCCCTGTAAACAAGAAAAAAACTGATTATCTTAAGCGCTAATTCGCAGGGTTTGATTGGTTTAAGTGTAGCAAATACTCGGCTGTTTTCAAAGCGTTTGTTCTTTCAGCAGCATCTCTCAGTAAATCGGAGGTGATCCGGGTATGGAAAGTTGTGGATAATCGCGTTTATCAGGCGCTGATAGAGAGTGTTGAGTAAAAACGGAGTGAGTTAATTTTCCCTTACCTGTTTTAGCTTGTTTATTATCTCCTTTATTTCCTCTGATTTCACCTTCATGCTCACTCTGTTTACCACAAGCCTCGCGGAAATATCGGCAATCGATTCAAACTCCACAAGATTATTTTTCCTGAGGGTCTCCCCGGTCGCGGACAGATCCACTATCACGTCGGATAGCCCTACAATTGGAGCGAGCTCGACCGAGCCGTATAGCTTGACTATTTCCGCACCGACCCCCTTCCCTGAAAAATGCTCATGTGCAATTCTCGGATATTTGGTGGCCACTCTCAGTGACCCGGATGAATTGTACTCAAATCCCTTGGGCGCCGCGACCACGAGCTTGCATTGCCCTATGCCGAGATTAAGCGGTTCGTACAAATTGTGTTTCTCTTCCATAAGTGTGTCCATGCCGACTATTCCCATATCGGCAGCCCCGTATTCAACGTAGGAGGGAATATCGGTAGGCCTGATGATCAGTATCTTCATTTCAAGCCCGGGATATTCGAATATAAGCTTCCTCGAATCCTTTAAAATATTACCAACCGGGTACCCGGCTTTTTCCAGTAGCGAGACTTCCTCGTCGAGCAGTCTCCCCCTTGCTATCGCAACGGTTATCATTCCTTCTCCCTCCAGATTCTTGCGCCGAGCGTTTCCAGTTTGTTGTCCAGCCTTTCATAGCCCCTGTCGAGATGGTAGACCCTTGATATCTCGGTTTTTCCCGAAGCGGCGAGTCCCGCGAGTACCAGAGAAGCGCTCGCCCTCAGGTCGCTCGCCATCGTTGGCGCCCCGCTCAGGCTGCCGACCCCTCTCACGACCGCGCTGTTTCCGACGAGCTTTATATCCGCGCCCATTCTCCTGAGTTCGCCCGCATGAAGAAACCTCTGGGGAAATATTGTCTCTGTCAGGACGCTCAGGCCGTTTGCAGTGCTCATAAGCGTCATCATCTGCGCCTGCATATCGGTCGGGAATCCCGGATAGGGAAGCGTGGTTATATCGGTGCTTTTGATTATTCCGTTTGATTTAATTCTTATGCCGCCGTCTTCACGGGAAATCTGAGCGCCTGTTTCGATTAACTTTCCTATCAGGGCTCCCATATTCTCAAAACGGCAATTCTTCACCAGCAGGTCTCCCTCTGTAAGCACGGAAGCGATCATATATGTCCCGGCCTCTATTCTGTCGGGCATGACCGCGTAGTCTTTAAGAGGGGAAAGGCCGCTCACTCCGGTAACGGTAATTATATCAGTACCCGCCCCCTTTATATCCGCGCCCATACGGTTAAGCGCATTTGCCAGGTCCGTGACCTCGGGCTCGCACGCGGCGTTCAGTAATATAGTCTCCCCATCCGCAAGCACTGAAGAGAGCATCAGGTTTTCCGTTCCGGTTACAGTCGAAACGTCAAACGGTATGATCCCGCCAGTGAGCTTTTTGGCTTCTGTTTCTACATACCCTTCATCTATCTCTATATTGGAGCCCAATATGCTCAATCCCTTGAGGTGCTGGTCTATCGGTCTCTCCCCTATTGCGCATCCGCCCGGAAGTGAAACCCTCGCTCTGCCGAATCTGGCCGTAAGCGGTCCCAATACAAGAACAGAGGCGCGCATGGTTTTAACGAGGTCGTAGGGCGCAACCCATTTGTTCAAATTTGTCGTATCTATTGTGAAATTGCCTCTATCAAACTCGACTGCCGCTCCCAGAATCTCGAGCAGTTTCGCCATCGTTCTCACGTCCGCCAGATCGGGGACGTTTTCGAGGGTGTTCACGCCTTCTGAAAGTATGCAGGCGGCCATAAGTGGCAGGACTGCGTTTTTGGCCCCTGTTACAGTAACCTCTCCCTCAAGCCTTTTCCCGCCTTCTATTATTATTTTTTCCATCTGGCTTTTATTACCCTTTCAATATTAGCGAGGTCTTTTACCGACGAGGTTTCGTGAAAACCGTGTTCCTCGAATAGCTCCTTTGCTCTCGAAGCCTGGCCCGCCCCTACTTCAAGCAGGCACCATCCGCCGTCTTTAAGTAAAGAGCCGGCAGTGGAGATTATTTTTCTTATGTAAAGTAACCCGTCTTCTCCCCCGATGAGCGATATGCCCGGTTCATGGTCCTTTACGTCCCGCTCTAAAAACGGGAACTCAGACTCCGGAATATAGGGAGGGTTTGATACGATGACATCAAAAGACTCTTCTTTCAGCGGATCCGACAGGTTGCAGTTGATAAAGTGTATTCTATCGCGCGCTCCGTGCCTTATAGCGTTCCGGTGAGCGAGGGAAAGAGCTTCCCTTGATACGTCGGTCGCATAAACCCCGGAATCCTTGACCTCACACGCAATCGTGACCGATATGCACCCGCTGCCCGTGCCGATATCGAGAATGACCGGGTCCCGTGTACCGTCTGCCGCTCGAACCGCCTGTTCTACCAGAAGCTCCGTTTCGGGTCTCGGGATGAGCACGCTGCGGTTTACCGAAAAGGGTCTTGAATAAAACTCTTTTTCACCGATTAGATAAGCCATTGGCTCACGCCTGATTCTTCTGTCGAGAAGGCCGTGAAAATTTACGACCTTGTATCGCTCGACTTCCTTTTCGGGGGATGTGTATATCTCGGAAATACTATTAATAGCTCCGGTCCTGGTAAGAAGCAGGGATGTTTCGAGCCCGGGATTCTCTATCGAATGCAGGCTCATGTTCTCTTTTCCATACTGGTAGAGCTCTCTCAGGTGCATATTATTAATACCTTGAATTTAAGAAACAAAGAGTTTATACGTATGCCGAATCTTTTCAAGCTCGTCCCGCGCCCCGAAAAAACGGCGTTCCGGGCAGCGGCTTGATTTTGCGGGGATTTGGAAGGTGCGCAATTAAAAACCGGAATCGTGGCAGTACGGACCGGCGCACAAGGCTCGTATTCAGTCCTTTTTCAGGACGTTATGCTTCAGGGTTTTCCCGCTCGCTATGTAATAGGTGTCTTCCGCTATGTTTGTCGCCAGATCCGCCACTCTTTCAAGCTCCCTGGCTATGAGAATCAGTGATAGAGCCCGGTCGATTGTTTGCGGGTCCGATATCATATAAGTAATCAGCTCCCTTACTATCTGCGGTTCGAGCGAATCGACTTCGTCATCTTTCTTGCACACGGCTATCGCGAGCTGGGCATCCTTGTTGACAAATGCATCGAGGCTTTCCTGCAGCATCTGAATTGCCTTATCGGCCATCTTGGGGATATCGATTAGGGGCTTAACGGCCGGTTTGTCGGAAAGATAAATGGTTTTTTCGGCTATGTTCACCGCATGATCGCCTATTCTCTCAAGGTCGTTGTTTATTTTCATTATCATTGAGACGGTTCTCAGGTCTTCTGCCTCGGGGTGGAACAAAGCTAAAATCTTAATGGACTGGTTATCTATATCGATCTCCATCTCATTGATTTTGGCGTCGCTTTTAATTACCTCCTCCGCCATTATCATATTACGGTCTTTAAGCGCCTTGATGCTCTTGGCAATCATCTCTTCAACGGAGGTTGCCATCTCGAAGAGCATTTTTTTTAATTTGCCGATTTCTTCTTCCAGTCTGATCATTTTTTATCTCTTGCTTCCTGCTGATTATATAAATTAAATCTCACAATTAAAGCTGGTTATTTCCGAACTCCTCCTCTATCCAGCTTTTTATTTCATCCCTGATTTCTCTGAACCCCTCGAGTATTTCCTCGTCTTTCCCCCTGAATCTGGAAGGGTCCCTGAATCCTTTATGCAGGTAATTGTCCCCGCCTTTCAATACCGGGCAGGACTCCCTGGCGTTATCGCATACGGTCACTGCATAGTCGAAATTTGTTTCGAGGAACCTGTTCATATTTTTTGAGCTTTGTCCGGATATGTCGATGCCTATCTCTTCCATAACCCTGATTGCGTAGGGATTTACTCTGGAAGGAGCCGTACCGGCGCTGAACACTTCGAACCTGTCACCGTATAAATCTCTTAATATCCCTTCGGCCATTTGTGACCTCGCTGAGTTATGAGTACAGATGAAAATAACCTTTTTTTTGTCGACTTCAGACATTTTGTCCCGTTTAAATTACTTGAGATGTAATAAAACATGTAAAAGATCGATGCCGTATTCCAACGGCTTTTATTATCCGAATTTTCCGGAAACGTAATCTTCCGTTTGCTTTAATTTCGGGTTGAGGAAGATTGTCTCTGTGCTGTCGTACTCTATTAATTCTCCCAGATACATGAAAGCTGTGTAATCGGATACACGTGAGGCTTGCTGCATATTATGAGTTACGATCACTATTGTGTAACTGTCTTTAAGCTCTGTGATAAGGTCTTCTATCTTTCCGGTTGCTATGGGGTCGAGCGCCGAGCAGGGCTCATCCATCAGGAGCATTTCCGGCTCGACCGCTATTGCCCTTGCGATACAAAGCCTCTGCATCTGACCGCCCGACAAACCGAGCGCGCTGTCGTTTAGCCTGTCATGAACTTCATCCCAGAGCGCGGCTCCTTTTAAACTCTTTTCGACAATTTCGTCGAGTACCGATTTTTTATTTTCGCCCGCTATTCGGGCGCCGTAGGCGACGTTCTCGTAGATTGATTTCGGGAAGGGATTCGATTTCTGGAAGACCATTCCGACATTCTTTCTAAGCTCGGTTATATCGACGCCGGGATCGTAAATATCCTCTCCGTCAATGAGTATCTCGCCCTCTACTCTTGCCGAGTCTACAAGGTCGTTAAGACGGTTAAAACAGCGGAGCAGGGTCGATTTTCCGCAGCCTGAAGGTCCTATAAACGCCGTTGTCTTATTCTTCGGAATATCCATATAGATATTTTTTAAAGCATGATTGTCGCCGTACCACAGGTTGACGTCGTTTGCCTCGACTATGGGATCCGGTACCTTGAACTTGTCCGCCTTGGGATCTACGTGAACCCCGACCCGGTCTGAAACAGTGCCTTCGAACGCCTCTTTCACTTTTTCAATCGCCACCTCTTTAATCTCCTTCACCGTTTCCGGCGTACAAAAAATAATATAACATTTATTAAACAGCCGAGGTAGTGTACTTCTTTCTTAGTTGATTTCTTATTATTATTGCCGTTAGATTAAGCACGATTACGATCAATATCAAAAGCAGCGCGGTTGTAAAGACCATCGGTTTTGCAGCCTCCACGTTAGGGGACTGGAAGCCGACGTCGTATATGTGAAAACCCAGATGCATGAACTTTCTCTCGAGGTGCACGTATGGGAAATAGCCGTCTATGGGAAGCTCCGGAGCCAATTTCACGACGCCTGTTATCATTAGCGGAGCCACCTCGCCGGTCGCTCTGGCAATCGCCAGTATAAGCCCTGTAAGTATTGCCGGCATCGCGCTCGGAATAACTATTTTCCATGTGGTTTCGAATTTTGTCGCTCCAAGCGCCAGTGAGCCGTCCCTGATTTCCCTCGGGACGGCGGCAAGCCCCTCTTCGGTCGCTACTATTACAACGGGGACTGTGAGGAGCGCAAGCGTAAGCGATGCCCAGAGTATGCCGCCCGTGCCGAAAGTGGGATTGGGGAGGGCTTCGCTGTAAAAGAGACTGTCTATGGTGCTCCCGAGACCGTAGATGAAAAAGCCCACGGCGAAAACGCCGAATACGATCGAGGGGACGCCCGCCAGGTTGTTGACGCATATTCTGACGAGTCTTACAAGGGTCCCCTGCTTTGCGTATTCCCTCAGATACAGAGCCGCCAGCACGCCGAAGGGAAGAACCACGATGCTCATGATTAACACCATCATGATGGTTCCGAATATGGCGGGGAATACGCCCCCTTCCGTGTTGGCTTCTCTCGGATCCTCGGATACGAATTCCCACATCTTTGATAGGTACAGGGACGCCTTTTCAAGCCAGCTCATGGCGTTGGGTCTGAACGCTCTTACTATGTTTCCCACCGGCATCTCCTTATCCCTTCCGTCGACCGAAGTCATTGTTATCTTGTCTTCATTGAACTCTTTGTAAAGCGCCGATAGCTTTTCTTCCTTCTCCCTATAAATTGCTTCCTGCTCTTCAACCCGGGCCTCAAGTTTGTTGATTTTTTCCCTGTTGTCCCCCTCCTTCGTCCCCAAACCCCGGATTTCGAGCCTGAGGTGCTCAATTTCCCTGTTTATCCCGCCGATCTCACCCTTTTCAATAGCTTTTATCTCTTTATAGATTTTGTTATACTGCGGAAGGAGGGATTCCAGCACGGGCCAGCAATCCTGATTGCCCGCACACTTAACGGTGCCGTTCCCGGTTATCTCTTTTATAAATCCGTACATATTTCCCCATTCCCTTCTCTCGAGAACCACGGAGTATTCGGGGTAGGTTATGTCCTCTATCTCGTCATTGTCGACCCATCTGAAGTCGAGCCCGTAAAGGTCCCTGTTGCCGATCTTGAGCTGAGTCCTCTGTGTGAAAGTATCACTCTCGCCGGAGTAATCCGTCTTAACTTTCTCACGATCGGTGATTTCGCCCAGAAGCTTTCTGCCGTCTTTGAGCCGGACCTGGGCTACGTCGGACGGCCAGAAAAATCCGAGCCCTTTTGCGGCTATGAGATACATGAGCCCCGCTATCATAAGCAGGCTGAACATAAGTGCGACACCTGTAAGCCATATAAAAGGATCGCCGCTCTTCCAGAATTTTTTCATTAATTACAACCTCGGTACATTTCGCAAGTTACAAGATTCATCGGTAATTTATAGCTGTCCGTATTTTTTTCTCAGTCTTTGCCTGACCAGCTCCGCGGCCGTGTTTATGAAAAATGTAAAGAAAAACAAAAGTAACGCGGCCAGGAATAAAACCCTGTACAGAGTTCCCCCGTGCGGTGCTTCGGGTATCTCCACCGCTATGTTTGCCGACAACGCGCGGAAGCCGTTAAACATGCTCCAGTCCATTATCGGAGTGTTTCCCGTTGCCATAAGCACGATCATCGTCTCCCCTATAGCTCTTCCGAGACCAATCATGACCGCAGAGAATATGCCGGGGCTTGCCGTCGGCAGTATGACCCTTATCGCGGTTTGCCAGCGGTTTGCTCCCAGAGCGAGCGAGCCTGCCTGTAAATGCTTCGGCACGCTTGACAGGGCGTCTTCGGAAATAGTGAAGATTATAGGTATTACCGCGAATCCCATGGCAAATCCCACTATCAGGGAATTTCTCTGGTCGTACTGAAGCCCCAATACATTATAAAACCAGGATTTATAGTCGCCGCCGAAGATCGCGTTCTCGACCGGGGTGTTCAGCCATAAGGTAACAATAACTCCCAATACAATAGCGGGAACAAGTAAGAAGAGCTCGGATCCGACCTTGAACCTCCCCCTTATCGCTCTCGGTAAATATTGCCAGATCAATAGGGTAAGCAAGGTAAAAAGTGTGAGGACTATGGGTAGTGTAAAGACTGCCGGTATTATTTTTTCTATGACCGGGGCAAGCCAGAGGCCCGCGAAGAACCCGAGCACAACACTTGGAAGTGCCGCCATTATCTCTATCACGGGCTTTATTGTGTTTCTGAGAGACGGATGCATGAATTGAGAGACGCATATAGCGCCCAGAATCGATAGGGGTATTGCAAAAAAAAGCGCATAAATCGCTCCCTTCAACGTTCCGTAGGCGAGCGGAGTTAAGCTTAATTTAGGCTCGAAGTCATCGGTGCCTCCGGTTGACTGCCATACGTACTCGGGCTCGCTGTAGCCCTCGTACCATACCTTGCCGAACAGGGTTTTGAGGGTTGTCTCGGGGTGGGAATTTTTTACGTTCCAGTTGTAGAGCTTTCCCTCCTTGTCAATAGCTATTATTCCGTTTGCCTTTGGGGTAAAGGCGAGATTCTTAACCTCTGATCCGTCCGTTTTAAATTTTTCAAGCTTTTCGCCGGTGGTCGCATAGTAGAGATTGATATTGCCACCCGTGTCCGAAGCCAGAAATCCCCTGTCCCTTGTCGATGCTATAATCTTCGTTACCGGCAGAGCAAGAGGGGGAAGCTCGCGGATCTTCTTAAACACTCTGCCCCTGACGGGGTCTGAAACCTCGAACCAGACGGAGACATCTCCCGATTCGTTTCCGACTACGAGGGAGCGGTCTCCGATCAGGAATGCGAGGGCCGTAACAGGGGCTCTGATATCCCCGTCGGCATTGAGAACATTCAACAACTCCGGATTATTCTTGTCGCTTGTATCCCAGTGAAATATTTTCCCGTTGTCGGTCCCTATAAACAGATTCTCTAGGTAATAGTCAAGCTCTATAGCGGTAGCTTTACTTCCCTCAAGGCTTTGGGTGAGGTCGGTAGTATCCGGCTTACTCTCCTCCCCTTCATCCTTATCGTCACTTCCCAGCCCTCCGAACAAGGAACCGGATTCTTCGGAAGCGAAGAATAAAAGCTCCCCCGCCGACGTATATACCGCCCCGGCGAAGCTGTCCTCGTCTATATGCTTTTCAAACGCCAACTCTACTATAGAGGAATCGCTCACTTTCAGGAGTTCATCCTGAGTGATATAGGGTGTAATAGTCCTTTTACCATCCTCGAAATCTATTTTGTACTTCGTTTCGAGGGGTAAAATGTATCCGTTATCGGTTCCGAAGCTGTAGAGCTCATTATTAACGGATACGAAGCTTGAAGTAATCCTGTTCCCTTCAAGCCCCGTAAGCGGAACCTTTTTTATTACGCTTCCGTCTTTGAGGGAAAGGAAGTAAACGACTCCGTCATCGGATACCACAAAACCTATTTCCTTGTATTCTTCGGCGCCCGTCGCTAGGAACGGAAACTCTTTAGCTTCAGGGTCCTCCAGGGAATAAGAGGCGAGCTCCGGTGATTCCTTTAAAATGAAGGAGCTTGTGAGCTCGGATTTCACGCCCTGCCACAGTGGTATAGTCTCGATTCCTATGAATACGAGAATGGCGATGATGCTCAGGATTATTCCGATTCCCCCGGTTGTGACGACAAATGTCGCTATACGGTTGACAATCTTCCTCCGTTTGATGCCGGAGGAAGATTGTCCGGGTTCTTTCAGCTTGGTTCTGGGCGTCATAAATTAATAACCCGGATGAGACTGTTTACTCATATTACAAATCATTTTTTGGCTTCGATCATCATCATCTGCTCGGAATCAACTTTAGCCGGTAGCGGCAGGTAGCCGTCCTTGATCACGACTTCCTGGCCTTCCCTGCTGAGTACATATTTCAGGAACTCCCTCCGAAGGGGATCAAGGGCCTCGTTCGGCTTGTTGTTAACGTAGAGCCATAGGTATCTTCCGAGAGGATAAGCCCCGCTGGCAACATTTTCAAGATTCGGAGCGGCGCATTCTCCGGGTTTTTCAGCGAGCTTCACGGCTTTTACGCCTGAAGTTGTGTATCCGATTCCGCTGTAACCGATGGCGGATTTATCCTCGGTAATACCCTGAACGACCGATGCCGAGCCCGGCTGCTCTTTGACGAAGTCTTTGTAGTCGCCCTTGCACAGAGCGTTTTCCTTGAAAAAGCCGTAGGTTCCGGAGGCGGAGTTTCTGCCGTACATGCTTAGCGGCATATCAGCCCAGTTGCCCGTGAGTCCGAGCTGCCCCCAGGTCGTGATGTTTTCAGAGCCCCCGCAAGTTCTGTTTTTGGAAAATATTGCGTCCACCTGCTCTATAGTCAGGCAATCGATAGGGTTGTCCTTGTTCACGAACACCGCAAGCGTATCTATTGCCGTCGCAACCGGGGTAGGCTTGTATCCGAAAGCCTTCTCGAATTCATCCACTTCCTTACTCTTCATAGCACGCGACATCGGTCCGAACTGTGCCGTGCCCTCTATAAGCGCGGGCGGCGCCGTGCTCGATCCCTTACCTTCTATCTGGCATTTAACATTCGGGTAATACTTTGTAAAACCCTCGCACCAGAGAGTCATGAGGTTATTCATGGTGTCTGAACCTACGCTGTTTATATTCCCCGATACTCCGCTTGTTTTGGTATACGTAGGAATGCTGGAATCTACCTTCGCGGGCTCATCCGCGATACCTGTATTTGAAACCAGCGTTAGCATGAAAACAATCATGCCGGCTACTATGCTTATATTTAGAAATTTACTATTACTCATTTTTACTGCCTCCTTTAGGATGTAATCTCGTTAGGAGTAAACCCTAAAATTGTTAAGAACATGTTAAGAAAAGGTTAAACACGAGTTAACCGTTTTGAGCCTCTGTCCGTTTTTTCTTTATCTTTAAAATATATCCTATGAAAATAAGCACTTATAGCAATTTCCTGTGATATATTCGCTCTGCATTGTAATCGCTTTTAGTATTGAAACATATTAAAGAAATACTTGCGGCGGCGCCCTTTTGTCGTGCGTGGTGTAAGTCGGATTTATGAAACACGCACCGCTTACGGGCTATTCTTATGATCTCCTTAACGGGATTCTCTGTCAAAAATCCAAGTTAACTTATGGACTTATTACGGGGGCGGGCGGATTATTGAAGATCACCTCCGAAAATGCTATTATATTTTTTGTCAGATTAACGGCGGAGGAAGAAACAGGGATGGGGTAGCGCATATTAAGTTCAAACATAATTGTTCTTTTAGCTCTGCTGGAGCAGGTTTAAGAACCAGGTTTCTCTTACATCGCTTTTTAGCTTTTAAACTTCCACAAGTACTCAAGAGAGTCAGCTTTAACTATTCTATCATACATTCCACCGAATATTCTTTTGGATTCCTAACTCCTTAACATCGTCTGCGAGCACACACGACGAAAGCAGCAGGAGACCCCAATGATTGAGCGCGAGGTCTTTTTTGTAAACTTTTTAACGATATGAAGGTGAAAGAGCGAAGTTTATAAATTATCTGACACTAATTGTTCCATTAGATTGTCAGAAGGGGGGAGATCAATGAAGTATAAACATAGAAAGGCCGTTCTCGTTCTAACCCGAGCAGTCATAATATTAGTGCTTACGTACGGTATTTCCTACACCACGGATGCTCAGGAACCTACGCCGGGACCCGGGGGATGTAAGGTGATGATTTTTGGAGATCCGTTCATATGCCCGAGTGACGAAGAAGACTACACTGCCAAGAGTTTTGACCTCACCGGAGCAATGAACGAATTAGGCGGAGCAGTGTGTACGTGGGAAAGTATAATAGTACCGCCGGGATTTTCCTTCTCCTCGGCGGGAGCTAAGGCGACAGTGACTACTACGGAGGACGTGGAGATTAACCAGATTCTCGAGGCTAAAGCAACCTGTACGGGGCCGGGAACACGGGAGTGCTCAAAGATGCTTTTTACACAGGTTGTCGATGAGTGCAAGATTAAAATCTGTCTGACGGCTGTGACGGGAAAAGGCGGGACCTCAAATATAAGTAAAATAGAAAATCAGGATTTTCAAGAAGATCTTCTGGAGCAACTGAATGATACACTCGATCAATGTAATATTTCTGTTGAGATTGAAGTGGTGAAAAGCGCCCCGGTATCCGATGACGTTTTCGAGGACGACGGCACTCTGAATAGCAAGAATAGTAATAAATTACTGAAAGAGCTTGAAAAGGAGGGACTCCCGGACTCGAGCGAGTGCGTCAACTTTGTCTTCGTTAAAGGGCTGAAGGACAAAAAGGGAAGAATAGTAAATGGATTGAATTTAGGTAAGAAAAAGCCCCTTCTCATATCTGACAAAGCCTTTGTGTCCGCCGTGTTGACGCCTCATGTAATGGCCCACGAATTTGTACACAATTGCGGCCATAAGGGTTTGACGGATAGTAGCTTTGACCCCGGTGATGTCGGAAGCATGAATGTTTCCTTCAAGATAGAAGACATGCTGATGAACGAGGATATAAACCTATTGAATTTTGACGACCTTATCTCGGACTTCGAATGCTTTGACTTGCGGACATGGTGCTTCAAATTAAATAAAAGCCAAAGCAAATAATGCTGGCACGGTAACATGGCGCTTCGCTTTCAGCCATTGTCTTTTTTTATACGAGATTGCTTCAAAAGCTGTGCTGCCGATTATTATCTCAAGATAAAAGTTAGAAGCCGGTGCGATTCATCGGGTTTTATGTTCTGCGGATTAAAACGGGATTTATCATCGACATTCCGCGTGATTATTTCGCTTGAATATGGAATTAAAATTGTATAGTTTTTACGAGTAGTTCGATAATTTTTTGAACAGGGATATAAATATGCGTACATACATTGCTTTGAGCTCGATACTCGTGATCGCGTTTCTGGTAACGGCTTGCAGATGCGGAATCGGTTAGAGGATACCGCTGACGAACCGGATTTCAAGAACTGTAGAGCTGCTGAAGCTCCGAGCCTCATTAAAACCGGTAATGTTAGGGGTATTCGGGATTGCCCGTAAGCTCATCCCGACTGGCGTGGGAACCGGTGCTTTCACGACGCTTGTGCCGCCGACAAAAATATTCAGAATTAAATTTTCATTGTATAATCCTTTTTAAGCATAAAAATTAATCTTGAAGAAGGATAAAGAGAATGCGCTTGTACCTGACTTTATTTTCGATAGTTCTCGTGACGCTTATGCTCACCGCATGCCAGTGCGATGTAGGATAAAAGCGGTAATCAAGAACCAGTATTGACAAGCTGCCTGTTTAAATCACGGTACATATGATCCTCATAATAATAGGTGTGGCCGGGGCCGGGAAGACTACCGTCGGAAAGCTTTTGGCCGAGAAGCTCGGCTGGAAATTCTATGATGCCGACGACTACCACCCCAAAGAGAACGTGGAGAAGATGAAAAGGGGTGTGTCTTTGACGGACGAGGATAGAAAACCCTGGCTCGAAAGGCTCCGGGGGCTTATCGGGGAGCAGACGGGGTCCGCTGTAATAGCGTGCTCCGCGCTCAAGCAGTCGTACAGGGACTATTTAAGATCGGGTAATAAAGGGGTGAGGTTTATTTATCTCAAGGGAAGTAAAGAATTAATTCGCAAGAGGCTTCAAAACAGGAAAGGACATTTTGCAGGAGCGGGCATTCTCGATGGGCAGTTCGATGCGCTCGAGGAGCCTGATGACGCCCTGACAGAGGATATTTCTAACGACGCCGAGTCTATTGCCGATGATATTATAGGCGCGCTCGGTCTGGGTTGAGATGATAAAAACCTGGGGCTACTTTACGGTTTCTCTTTTTGCCTCGCTAGCTTGTGAAAGAATTTCCAAGAGTGAGCTCCTGTCACCGCTTTTGATAGCGGCCTCTATTTTTTCGAGAGATCCTTTAAACTCTCCGATAGCTTGAAGCACGTTTCCTTTGTTCGCGTTAAATATATCGGCCCACATATCGGGCGAGCTCGCCGCGATCCTGGTGTAATCCCCGAGCCCCCCTCCCGCAAAGTCGAAGAGTGCCTCCGAATTATCGGCGTTGAGTACCGAATCGATTAATGAGTAAGCGACTACATGCGGCAGATGGCTTATGAAACCGAATATGCGGTCATGCGCCAGCATGTCGAGCTCGTGGACCTCGCTGCCCGCGGCTTTCCACAGAGAGGCCACTTTATCCCTGGCCCCTGGATCGGTTTTTGCTGTGGGCGTGAGGATTACTCTTCTACCTCGAAAGAGTCCCCGCTCTCCGGCCATGGCGCCGGAGCGCTCGGTGCCGGCTATAGGATGTCCTCCGACGAAATGGATACCGGAGGGGACTAGGTTCTCCACTTCATTCACAATATCTCCCTTGACGCTTCCGACATCCGTAAGCACCGTGCCCTGAGTAAGTGATGGAATAATTGATTTTGCGACTTCTGTGATTGCTCCCACGCGGACTGCGATTACCACTATCTCCGCATCCGATACACCCTCCTCCGGGTCTGACGAGCCCGTATCGATCATATTGTTTCCGAGCGCATAATCGACGGACTCTCTGTCTGTATCGACGCCGTAAACATTTTCGACCTGCTTTGACTCTTTAAGCGCCCACGCAAGCGAACCCCCGATGAGCCCGAGTCCTATTACGGTTACTTTTTTAAATGGCATATTCTTATTTTTTTAGTACCTTCTTAAGAGATTTTACAAATCTTTTGTTCTCCGCCTCTTGTCCGACAGTGACCCTGAGATGGGTTTTGAGCCCGTAGCCGCCGACCGGTCTCACAATGACGCCTTCTCTGAGAAGCGCGCCGTATGCAGGGATCGGGTCCGAACCCAGATCGATCAGTATGAAGTTCGTGTAGCTGGGCGCGAATGGTATCTCCATTTTCCGGAGCTCCCCGGTCAGGTACGTCAAACCTTCTTTATTAACCTCTTTTGATCTTGCCACATGCTCATCGTCGTCGAGCGCCGCGAGTGCGGCCGCCTGGGCGGGGGAGTTGGTATTGAAGGGATGCCTTACCCTCTGCATGTTTGATATAATCTCCTCCGACGCCGCTCCGTACCCGAGCCTGAGCCCCGCGAGGCCGTATATTTTCGAGAACGTCCTCGTCGTAATAATGGATTTCCCGTTATCGTGGTAATGAAGAGAATCCGGGTAGTGCGGGTCTTCGACGTACTCGAAGTAGGCTTCGTCTATTAAAACCATTATGTCGTCCGGCACCCTGTCCAGAAACCACTCGAGCTCGTCCCTTCTTACCATTGTGCCCGTGGGATTATTGGGATTAGCTATGAAAACGGCTTTTGTCTTCGGGGTAATCCGGGAGCACATATCCGTCAAGTTATGTTTGTAATCCGGCATGGGCGATATAACGGCCTTTGCCCCCACCGCCTGCGTGACTATCGGATAGACGATAAAAGCGTACTCCCCCATCACCGCTTCGTCCCCCGGTTTTAAAAATGTTCTCGCCGCAATGTCGATTACATCGTTAGAGCCGTTTCCGAAGATAAGCATTTCGGGTTTTAAGTTCAGTTTCCCGGCAAGCTTGTGCTTGAGATAAAATGCGTCTCCATCCGGGTAGCGGTTTACATTCCTCAGGGCTGCTTCTATTGCTCGCAGCGCCAGGGGAGAAGGCCCAAGAGGGTTTTCGTTTGACGCTATTTTGACGGCGCCTTTGATTCCAAGCTCCCGTTCAAGCTCTTCTACCGGTTTTCCGGGGACGTATGGGATTAAATCCCTCACATAAGGGTTAGGCTTTATCAATTTTGTTTCCCGGGTGTGGATTTCTGTAAGTTTTTGGCAATAACCGACTCTGCTCGTTTAATAAAGGCTCGACCGAAAAGGAATAATCTATCACCGGGGCGCGTCTCAGGCAATACGGCGCTCTTAATTGACTCCCTTTCGTATTGTGTATATCCCGTCTTTTAACCCCGAAAAGAACTCCGGGATCAGGGGATGATCGACGGGTTTTCGCGTCTTGTCGGGCTCCAGATTCCTTTCCGCAACGTACGTCGTGTGCGTGGCGCCGTCAACGAGCACGTGATACCAGGGCTTGTCCCGCGGGGGTCTCGACCGTGCGACCTTTTCGTACCATTCATCGGTACTGCTGAACACGGGATCAACATCGACTATGACCCCGCGGTAATCGAACATCTTATGATGAATGATCTGTCCTATTGAAAATTTAACGGAATTTTCCATTGTCATTTATCCCCTGTTTGCATGAATACTGATTCTCGCAGTCACCCTTTATTGTATTATGTACGCGCATACGGTTCAAGGATTTCCTGTTTTAAATTGAGAGTTGCACGGCGAATTGATATAATCTTTTCATCCATGTCCGCACATACCCCGATGCTCAAGCAGTATATATCGATCAAAAAGGAATATCCCGACGCAATACTGTTTTTCCGTCTGGGCGATTTCTATGAGATGTTCTACGAGGATGCCAGAATCGCGTCCAAGGTGCTCGGTATTACGCTCACCTCAAGAAATAAATCCGATAAAAATCCGGTCCCCCTCTGCGGGGTCCCTCACCACAGCGCGGAGCCTTATCTGGCCAAGCTGCTAAAAAGCGGACACAAAGTCGCAATCTGCGAGCAGGTCGAGGATCCGAAATCCGCCAAGGGGGTTGTAAAGAGGAAGGTTGTCAGGGTTCTTACACCGGGGGTGATTCTCGATACGGAAAACCTGGATTCGAAATCGAACAACTATCTGGCGAGCGTATATGCGGGAGGCGGGCTTTACGGCTTCGCCTACACTGACATATCGACGGGGCTATTCAGAACCGCCAGTTTTGACTCAGTGGATGAGCTCGTGGACGAAATACTTCAGATTGAGCCCAAGGAAGTACTCATAGAGGGCTCGGCAGATGAGAACAAAAACATACGTCTTTCGATTAAGAATGCGGGAAATCCCCTGATTACGGAGCTTGATTCCTGGATCTGGGACCTGGACAGGGCGAGTGAAATGCTGCTTGAGCAGCTTTCGGTAAAGACCCTTGAGCCTTTCGGTCTGGAGGGCCGCCCCGAGTCTGTAACGGCGTGCGGGGCCATGATCCAGTACCTGAGAGATACTCAGATAGATGATATGCCGCCCTTGGGAGAGCCGGAGTTCTATGAGAAATCCGAATTCTTACTGATAGACGATTCGTCCAAGAAGAACCTCGAACTATTAAAGTCAGCGGCGGGCGGCGACTCGGGTTCTTTACTTTATGTGATTGACGAGACGGTGACCCCCATGGGAGGGAGGATGCTCAAGCACTGGCTCAATTACCCGCTGTTGGATCTTGAGGAAATTGAGGTCAGGCTCGACGCTGTGGAAGAGCTTAAAAACAATCAGGTGATGAGAGCGGAAATAAGGAAAGCCCTGAAGGAGATAAGCGATATTGAAAGACTTATCGGAAGGATATCGACATATTCTGGCAGGCCTAGAGATCTGGGATCTCTTAGAGATTCCTCTCAATACATTACAATGATAAAAGAGGCATCTAGCTCAGCCGGCTCGCGATATCTAGCGAGAATCCGGGAAAATCTCGATGATCTGAGCGATTTGAAGGAGATGCTGGACAGGGCTCTCGTAGAGGAGCCACCGGCAAGCGCACGCGACGGGGGGATCGTTAGGGAGGGGGTGAGCGGTGAGCTGGATGAGCTCAAATCTCTCAGGAGGGACGGGAAAAAATGGATTGCCGAGCTTGAGTCAAGGGAGAGGAAATCGAGCGGGATCAATTCCCTCAAAGTGGGTTACAACAGGGTATTCGGCTACTACATTGAGGTCTCGAAGACGAACCTCCAATCCGTGCCCGAAGGCTACGTGAGAAAGCAGACGCTCTCGAACGCAGAGCGTTATATAACAGAAGAGCTTAAGGAGTATGAGGAAAAAATTCTCGGGGCGGAAGAGAGGATTCTCGAAATCGAGAGGGAGCTTTTCGAAGAGCTCAGAAAAAAGGTGGCGGGCGAGTCCGGGAGGGTGAGGCAAACCGCTTCGCTTATAGCGCAGGTGGATGTTCTTTGCTCTCTTGCCGATGTGGCTGAAAAATACGATTACTTGAGACCAGGGGTTACGGACTCGAAAATAATAGAGCTTAAAAACAGCCGTCACCCTGTCGTTGAGAGAATGGAGCTTGGAGAGAGGTTCGTGCCAAACGACATAAAGCTCGATTCGGACGAGAATCAGTTCCTTATCATCACGGGCCCAAACATGGCGGGGAAATCAACGCTCATACGGCAGGTCGCGCTTACCGTAATAATGGCGCAGATGGGGTGCTTCGTCCCTGCGTCACATGCCAGGATAGGCATCACCGACAGGATATTTACCAGGGTCGGGGCTTCGGACAATCTTGCGAAGGGACACTCGACCTTTATGGTGGAGATGGTGGAGACGGCTTACATTCTGAGGCACGCAACCGAGAAGAGCCTCGTTATACTGGACGAGATAGGGAGGGGGACAAGCACTTTCGACGGTATGAGCATTGCCTGGGCCGTGGCTGAGTTTCTTCACGACAGGGGCGCGCGGGCGCTCTTTGCGACTCACTATCACGAGCTTGCCGAGCTCGCTATGTCGAAGAGGAGGGCGAAGAATTACAATATTTACGTCAAGGACAACGGGGACAAGATCGTATTTCTGAGGAAGCTCATACCGGGGGCGGCGAGCCACAGCTACGGGATTCAGGTCGCAAAGCTCGCGGGGGTGCCCGAGACGGTAATCAAAAGCGCGAAAAGGGTGCTGTCAAACCTGGAGAAGTCTCAGGCGGGCCTCAGAAGCTCAATCATGGGGGGGCAGATTTCACTTTTCGACGAGAGGGAAAAAAATTCCGATATTGAAGAGCACCCGGTTATTGAGGAGATAAAGGCGCTTGATACAAACTCGATGACCCCGCTCGACGCTTTGACCAGGCTTTCGGAATTAAAGAAGATTTTGGAGGATAATTAGTACAATACCTTACGAGTTTAATACGTATATGGACGTTACCGTTCCGGGAATATGCACAACCGGTTTCTATATTAAATGAGCGACTTCCAATAATTCTGGAGAGGAGTCATAACCTCTGATGTGGAAATGTCGTTTAAGTAGGTTTTGCTCTCTTGTTTGTTTCCGCTTTTTATAAGGCTTAGTAAATAAGCCTGCCTGAAGAGGTCGTCCTGAGCGTCGCTACCCCCGACCTTTACAACATCATCAATAACGGGTTCGAGGAAGAGCGCAGCCTGAGTGTAATTGCCTAGGGCGTACGCCCTGCAAGCCTCTAAAAGGGGTATGCCAGTCTTGTTCCATACTTCTCCTTCATGACCGGTTTTTTCCGACGCGCGTTTTTTTATGACAGACATCGAAGCGGCGAGCTCATCTTTTTTCCCCGCTCTTGCAAGGGCGTATGTGTAATGGGCGCTGTTAAAGGGGACATAAAAGTCGCCTGAGTTCTCCAAGGTTATATCGGCGATGGATTTCCACAGTTCATACGGAACCTCAAAACCCGCCATCTCAAGTCTCCACAGGAGCGATATCGCGTCTAAATGCTGTATTACCAGGTAGGGTTTATCTTTCAGAATTTCACTATGTATAAAAGAAAACGCTTTATCATGCTCGAGGTTCTCAAGATACATTAAAGCCAGGTGCCAGTAATTGTGTGATTTAATCGCCTGTCCGCTTCTTTCCCATACATACCGGTAATTCTCAAGCAGCCTTGTGCCGGAAGATATATTCCCCCTCTTTAGAAGGACGTGAGACAAAGTGTGATGCGCCCAGGGATTTATTTCTTCAAGCTCCACCGCCCTTTCGGCGAGGGTAAGAGCCTGTTCATACCGACCGCAGAGCTCTGTGGCGAAGGAATAGCTTGAAAGAAAGTAGCCAGAGTTCTTATTAGGCTCATATATTGACTCCATTGTTTTTAAAAACCTCGGCCCCGAGTACTGCTGACCGAGGAGGTAGTATAAAAATTCGAGAACTTTTGCGGAAACGAGGTCCCTCGGCCACTCCCTGATCAAATTCTCGAGTTTGCGGGACGCTTCCTCTAGCCTGCCTTCGTGCCAGCTCTCAAGTGAGGAGAGAAAGAGCCTTTCCCTGTCATTTGTCTCCTCAGCCGCCGATTTGGCCCGGACGAGATATTTATGAGCTTCCCTGTCAGATTCCTTTGTTTGTCCGTAGAGAAAAAGACAGGCTGCGTATGCTTGAATTAAAGCGCTTTCCGGATAATTTTCCGCGTGAGTCAAGATTTCGGTTACGCCACCGCCCATGGAAAGCAGCTCCGCTCTGAATTTATCCGCCGCTGATATTACCTCCGATGAGCTGGTTGTTATTTCCAAATCATTCGAGTCTTTCAATACACCCCCCCTTGTATCTCCACAGGGTACTGATTTAAAATCTATATCAAATTGCCTGTTTTGGGAAGTGGACAGGCGGGGATAATGTAAATTTGCTATATTAGGCAGAGAAGTTTCGGCGCATAGGCTTCAAACGATGCATTGAATTGTAAGCGAGTTTTTTCTTATGACTAAAAATAACAGGTCTATAGGGAGAAGAGGGGAAGATATAGCATGCAAGTTTCTGAAGAAGGATAAATACAAAATACTGGAGAAGAATTTTGCATGCAGGCAAGGTGAGATTGACATTATCGCCGAGGATAGAAAAGGGGTTCTTTGCTTCGTAGAGGTTAAAGCCAAATCCTCTGAGAACTTCGGCCTTCCGGAGGAAGCGGTGACACCAAGGAAGCAGAGGAATCTACTTGCGGCTGCGTTTAATTATATTGAATCGAAAAAGGTAAAATCAAAAGACATGCGGTTTGATATCGTGTCGGTTGACCTCGTAAACGATAAAACGAGAATTATAAAGAACGCCTTCGAGGTAAGCGTTTGAGCCTTCCTCCCGACTCTTGGCGCGGGCTTCCGGTCTCCGTTGCGGGCTTGTACCGAGTCCGAGTTTTAACCGGTATAATCACCTGAGAATATGTGAAAAAATTTTTATTTTTCCGCTCTTGACACCGAAAGATTCGTGCATATCTTATAATCAGTTTTTTACCTGAAGGGTTTGGGTAATTCTACTATAATTTTCAACTCAGGAGGTTTTTACTATGGGTGTAAGACCAATTCGCGACAAGATATTGATAAAACGGATTGATGCGGCAGAGACAACCAAGGGCGGAATTATCATTCCCGATACAGCGGCGGAAAAGCCCAAGGAGGGGAAAGTGGTCGCTGTCGGAAGCGGTATGCTCATGCCGGATGGTTCTGTAAAACCGCTCGAGGTTAAAGCGGGGCAAAAGGTGCTCTTCGAACAGTACGGCGGCACCGAAATAAGCATCGAGGGAGAGGATTATGTTATCCTAGATGCAAATGGTGTATTGGCAGTTATTGAATCCTAAATCTTATTGGAGGTAACAGAAGCATGGCAGCGAAGGAAATAAAATTCAGCAGGGCGGCGCAGGACGCCGTACTAAAGGGAGTAAACACTCTTGCGAACGCGGTGAAGGCGACGTTGGGGCCAAGAGGGAGGAACGTACTGATAGAGAAG